>CAZOZU010000030.1:0-11001 GCA_964584355.1 uncultured Rikenellaceae bacterium | reverse complement strand
TCTTTCTTTTCCTGCCATTGTGATCAGGTCAGGAGCAATTTCAAGGATCTGGTCATAGTCCTTCTCAAGATAAAGTATCTGTACAATATAAAATGGAACAACGCTTCCGAATGTCTCATCATCCCTGAGTCTTGTGAACCCATCCATAGCAGTCTGATACATTTCCTGTTCATAGGCTATATGCGAAAAATAATAGAGTGCCGGAGAAGTATATTCCGTGTCAATATCCTTGATCTCTGAAAACATCAGGAGCGCTCTTGATTTATCACCTCTTATAAAATGTGAATACCCGAGTCTGAAAAAATATTCCGGCAGATCTTCTGAACTAAGCTCCTGCCTGTTAAGCTGTTCATAATATGTAATTGCTTTCCTGTAGTTCTTATTCTGGTAAAAATAATCACCGAGAGTAAGCCATGCTTCATTGATCCGGGTACTCTCAGGATGTTTACTTATAAAAGTGGCCATTCTGTATTCAGCATCCGGATTAAAAAGGTTTATTGCTGCAAGTGCCCTGTAATATTCAGCTTCGACCAGAACCAGATTTTCAGTGTTGACAGGGTTATTAATGTATGAATCAAAAAGATGGATGGCAGCAGGATACTTTTCCTTATTAAACAGTTCCATACCCCTTTCAAAATCAGAAATCATCTCTTCTCCTGCAAATGAGGCCTGGGAAAATGTCTGACTATAAATAATAAAAGCAAGGATTAGAGTAATAATATATCTGTTACTGTTCATAAAATGTTCTTTTTGGCTTTTATGTATCCGGCCTGTTTTTAGTCCATGTTTTTTATATCTGATATAACAGACTAATAATTAGCCACATATAACACATATTGCCTTTATCAACCAGTTGTAAAATTACAACTATTAAACGCCTGCAATCAGCCTTTATTATTGATTTTATCAACATACATTTTGCATGGAAAAAAGAGGTAAATGCAGGAAAATCTCCCACTGGATGTAATTATTGAACTTAAAGATTGCCTGATATGGCAGCATGATCACCTGGTATTATCGAACGTAAATCTCAGTGTTCAAAGGGGTGAATTCATGTATCTTGTAGGCAGGGTAGGCAGCGGAAAGACAAGCCTTATAAAAACTTTAAACGCACAAATCCCTCTTAAGGAAGGTACGGGTATTATAGCTGGTTTTAATCTTTCAAAACTGAGACGAATGGATATTCCATTGCTGCGCAGGAAACTTGGTATTGTATTTCAGGATTTTCAGCTACTGACCGACAGGTCGGTACATGATAATCTTGAGTTTGTACTGAAAGCAACAGGATGGAAAAATAAGAGTGATATAAACGCCCGTATCGGTGAGGTACTTGAAAAGGCAGGACTTGGATTGAAGGGTTACAAAATGCCTCATCAACTATCGGGAGGTGAGCAGCAGCGTGTTGTTATAGGACGGGCCCTTCTTAATGATCCTGATATCATCCTTGCTGATGAGCCTACAGGTAATCTTGATCCCGAAACATCAGCAGGTATTATAAAGCTGCTTTTAGAAATAAGCAAAACAGGAAGAGCGGTTGTGATAGCCACACATAATTACACTCTTCTTAAGATGTTCCCGGCACGTACAGTCAAATGCGAAAATGAAAAGCTCATCGAGGTAGATAAGGATGAGGAGATTGAGCTGGATAAACTATAGGGCTGATAATGGCTGCTGATCGTGTAGCATTGCTTCAAACACATTCCGCCATTCCTGCCATTCAGAGGTTTCAAGCAGTGATGTATTGTGCCATATACTTACAAATAATCCTCCCACTTTCTTTGTATTGTTTATCAACTTACTGATTACCTCTTTTGCTTTTACAGGATCAAATCCTTTGTACTGGTAAAGAGTGACATCCATAACCTGAAATGGCACAATTGTGAGTGTTGTTTGTTTATCCTCAAGAATATCATAGAAAAAGTAAGGTCGTGCAATTCCTGCCCTGAAGCCCGGTTCATCATGCCAGCCCATAGAGAAATCTTCAGGGATCCCTGCATTCAGCAATCTTCTGTATGATACAGGTATAAATAATCTCAGGTAATGAAAGCGACTGGATACTATATCTTTAGCAGTGACTTTACTTAAATGAGCCAGTTCCTTTTCCAGAAGAGAATAATTCTCAGCAGCATAATATGACGGATGAAGACCAGGTGTATATTTTGATGTGATCAATTTTATAAGTTCCCTGTAGCGGGTATTTTTCCATGACGGATTCTTATCAAATTCTGAATGCTCACCTACTGAGAAGAAGAATCTCGTTTCTGTTTGTGTTTCCTGAGCTTTTTCGATAATGTAATCGAAAGTCTCGTATGGATCCTTCTTATCATTAGCGATAACATGGTATCTGTCAGTGATATTCTCATTTTTATGTACAAGATCACGTAGCACTCCTCCCACACTTCTTAAAATACTTCTTCCCATATATGCAAAAGGCACATCTATGTCGACTGTCAGAAGGGCCTTATACTCATTACGTCTGTAAGCAAGTGTCGGGAATTTCTTCAAAAGGGTCTTAGCAAACTCTTTCGCCCAAAGGTCAACAACGGGTATATCATTGAATTCATTTTTACAGGCAAGCGATAATGAAGCCGGGAATCTCCCATGTTCATCACGCTGGATATCAAGGTATTCCTCATAACGGCTGACCATATAGAAAGATGCCGCGAAGATATCGAAAGGCAGATCAGAGTCGTCCGGAGTCAGGAAGAATACAGGCAGGTTTTTCCAGTTGCCGGTTACAATTTCCTGTTTAGTAATGTCTGTCTCAAATAACAGAGAGTCAGGTTCGATCCTGAATGAATCGGGAATATTTTCAGAAGAATAGTTTATTACAGGGTGTTTGCCCAGTTTTCTTTTGTCGGTTACATACTCCCAATGTAATCCGAGAATATCCCCCATAATTATTCCGGCAATGTAATTTAGACGGGGAGCATCTTTGCGTGTAAAGATTTTAATATCAAACGGCTCCATGTAACAAATTTAATAAAATCTGCAAGCATCGCCATAATACAATATTTATATATGATCATATTCAATATTATTGGTTATAAAGCTACCTGATTTTTAACCGTAACCAATCCATAAATAAACAGTATATTGATACTATTAACGGTTCAGGAAATCATCATACACTACCTGCAAATAAGCTTTACCGAACCGTCCTGCTTCTTCAGGATCCACACCTTCCTTAATCACCGGTCCGCCAAGTTTATGATCATAAACATATTTTGATGTATCGGTGATGAAAGTAAATCCCTCATTGAATGTATAAAATGCGAATGAGCTTGATCCTTCTGATAACAGGTCTTTTGCAAAAGGATAATTTACATCAAGACTGAGCTGATGTAGAAGTGTAAGCGGGATATCGACCTGTGTCCCGAGTTTTTCAATTTTAATACCACTGGTTGCCAGTGCCCCTCCCACCCACAGCATGGGAATTCTGAAGATTTCTTCGGAATATGCAAGTATTTCAAGCGAGCTTCTTCGACAATGGTCAGCAATAAGTATTATAAGAGTATTTTCCCACCAGTCAGTATTTTTTGCCCGGTCGAGAAATGACCCAATAGTACTATCGGTATAATATACTGAATTTCTGAATTTTGTCATATCATCATGACCCTTGAAGGCATGATCTGTCGGTACTTCAAAAGGCTCATGGCTTGAAAGCGTTAAAACAACTTTCAGAAAGGGTTCACTGACACTCTTCATTGAATCTGCAAGGGCATCTATCAGTATGTGGTCATGAACACCCCACTTCGAATTATAATATTCAGGACTGAAATTATCCATCGTAATGATCTGGTTAAATCCCGAATTGATAACAAATGAGTTAAAATTTGCAAAATTGATCTCGCCGCCATACCAAAAAGCACTATTATATCCCTTTTCATTTAATGTTTTTACCAGGCCCGGAAGTGATTGTGTTTTTTTGGGTTCTTTCATTATTGACACAACAGGTTGTGATGGATATCCGTTCAGGATTGCAGGCATTGCTTTATCAGTACGATTACCGGAAGCAAAGAAATTTGTAAAAAGAATTCCCTCTCTGCTATACCTGTTAAAACATGGAGTTGTAAGAGAATCGCCTCCAAGGGGTCCTATAAGAGTACTTCCAAAACTTTCAAGTACAAAAAGGAGGATATTAGGTTTACTATTTTTTAATAACTTAACAGGTACTTCATCATCAGCAGTCAGTGATTCTACAATTTCTTTTGCTGACCGGAGGTCCATATAGCTATAAGGATTTGTTGACGGTTTCCGGTTAAAAACAGAACTTCCTACATTCCATGCCACATTTATTGCAGTATGATTAACAAACATATGCTGACTGAAATAAACTGATCCGGCATTAATAGGGGCAATACCCACACCACCCCTGATGGGTATAATCAGTGATCCAAAAAGAATTGTAAAAAAGAGCATGGCAACCGGCCAAAACCTTACCCTGCCATGATTATCAAAAAATCTGTCTGTAAACCTGTTATACAGCAGGATAAAAACTGCTATAATCAGGATGACAGCCGCAATAACGACCAGCAACTGAAGGGTATTTATTGAAGCCAGTACCTCTTTTGGAGTATTCAGATATTGAAGGGCACTGTAATCCATACGGAATCCCCAGTATCTGTAAATAAAAGTGTCAGCAACAATTATAACTGCAGATAATAGTATTATTAAGTAAGAATACCATTTTATAAAATGCCTGTACCAGTTACCCGCAAAGTATATCCCCGGTATAAGAACAAGCATTGGTATTATCAGAACATAGCTGGTTGCCGAAATATCCAGTTTTATTCCATGTAAAAAAGTGGCCAGGATTGTACCTGCACTGAACTGAAAAGCTTCTCTGAAATGGGTAAAAATGAAAAAGAACCTGGCAAAAACAAAGAATATAAGCCAGAATAATGCGTAGGCAACAAGTGCTATAAGTCTTTTTTTCATTTTAAGGAATGAGTTTTTACTCCATTTTTATAGAACAAAATTAAAGAAGAAGTAATAATAATCATCCCCGTTACAGTAAGCCATTCAGGTTTCTCCCCTGGTACAAGCAACCAGCTGAGAATTGCACCTACAACAGGGATTATGAATTTCCACAGGTTAAGCTCAGAGACTTTAACATGTGGCCTCTGAAGAAGTTTGAACCATATCGAGAAAGCATTAGCAGCCATAAAACTTAACCATAATAGGACTAGCCAGTATTTTACGGGCATTGGTTCCTGAGGTTTTCCTTCCAAAGGTATTGAAATCAACCATATAATCATCCCTCCAAAAAAGAGTGATGTTGAACTGAGCACCAGAGGATTTATCCCCTTACCCTTTAATGATACCAGAACATTGCTTGTTGCTGTTGCTATATTTGCAGCAAGAATCATGAAAACGCCCAGTAATTCGATCAAGCCACCCAGTTTGAAAGCCTGTCTGCCGGCACTTATCATGATTACCCCTGTTATCCCAAAAATTATCGTAATAATCTTTCTCCCCGTAAGTTTATCTCCCTCATGCATCAGTGCTGCAACCACTGCTGTAACAAGTGGTTGCGAGCCAACAATAACAGCACCGAGAGCTCCGGGAACCATATCCATACCAAGATAAAAAAGTGAGTAGTTGATAACTGTCTGAAAAACAGTAATCCATAAAACAATCTTCCAGTTTTGCCTGATCATGGTTATAAAAGCGACAGGCTTAACTGTGAATGGAAGAATCATCAGTCCTGCCAGAGTAAAACGTACTCCTGCAAAATGAAGCGGTGTATCATATTCCAAACCTATCTTAATACCCGCATAGGCAGTTGACCATAAAAGGCAAGCTACAACAGCCCAGAATATTGTATCATCACGCTTTCCCAATGAATATTTTGGCGGCAAAGATCAGAAAAAAATTCTATCACACATAATTCCTCTGTGATAAGGTTAAAAGATAAAGAATTATATTTAATATTTATTATAAGTACTTCGGACTATGAAAATAGCAGATTACATTGCAGATCAACTATTTAAAGCTGGCATACATAATGTATTCGGTGTGCCTGGGGGTCCCTCAATCCCATATCTGAAGGCCTTCAGAGAAGCCGGTATAGAATTCATTCTCACATCAAATGAAGCTTCTGCAGGAATTATGGCGGATGTATCAGCAAGAATTACGGGTATACCCGGAGTATGTCATGCAACATTCGGTCCCGGCGCTACGAATATCGCAACTGGAACAGGAAGTGCATTGCTCGACCGGTCATCTGTAATTGTTCTTACAAGTGAGATAGGAGAAAATATGGCCGGCAGAACAACACAAATGAATATTGATCATCAAAAGCTTTTTCAACCGCTAACCAAGGCTACTTTCAAACTTAATGCCGGCAATGTAACTGAAGTATTATCAGGTGCACTTAGAATATGCCGGGAGGAATATCCCGGACCTGTTCATATAGGTCTGCCTGAGGACATTGCAGAAATTGAGATTGACTATTTGCCTGATATTCAATATGATATCAGTAAAATACAATATGATAATGACACTCAGAGAATCATATCTTTGTTACAAGTATCCCGAAGACCATTACTTGCAATCGGATTAACAGCAGCACGTTTGGGAATAGAGAAGGAACTACTTTCCTTTCTCGAAACTTACAGGATACCTGTTATAATAACACCCATGGCTAAAGGTGTGATATCTGAGCAGCACTACTCCTATACGGGTGTTCTGTTTCATTCATTGAGCGATTATCTTAATGACATATTAGAAAAAACTGATCTGGTAATAGGTCTCGGGTACGATCCTGTGGAATATAATTACGAATCATGGCTGCCCGATGTGCCTTTGATTCATTGTAATACGATTCAGACTGATCTGCCCCCCGGCGAAAATATTTTGCAGTACATCGGTCAACCTGATGAATGGTTCCGGATACTTGCCGGATTAAATCAAGGATCATTGATTTTTGAACAGACTGCAGTTAAAGGAATTCGTGAAGAGATGTTATCAGTCTTCCATGGATTCACAAATCATTTTGGTCCTTCTGCCGCTCTGAAGATAATGCAGGAAGAACTGCCATCTGATACAATCCTCACAGCTGATGTTGGATCACACGTCCACCTTGCAGGACAGTTCTGGGAAACAGGAACAAAAGGCACAGTTATCATGACTAACGGTTGGTCAGGTATGGGCTTTGGCATACCGGCAGCTCTCGCCGCATCACTGGTAAAACCGTATGCCAATGTTGTATGTATTACAGGAGACGGGGGATTTCTAATGTCGGCCGGAGAAATGGTGACAGCACAAAGATACAAGCTACCAATCATTGTCGTTGTTTTTTCAGACGGGGAACTCAATCTTATTAAGCTGAAACAATCGTGGAAAGATATTTCGCCTTACGGAACAATTTTATACCAGGGTGATCTTTTTGGCTCGGATATTTTCCTTGGCATAAAAGTAATAAAAGCCGATACCAACGATAGTATGAGAAGAGCCCTCAACACTGCAATGTCAATAGATGAACCTGTCATTATAAATGCTATGATCGATCCGGACGATTATAAGTGGATGATAACAAGAGAAAAGGGTACAAGCTAAAATCGGGCCTATTGAAAAAAAAGAGGCTTTACTTACCAGTCTTCGATGTTTTTGTTGTTTTCTTTGCTGCCGGAACTTTCTTTACCGTTGTAGTTTTCTTTGCTGTCGTAGTTTTCTTTGACTTAGCTGGTTTTGTTTCCTTTACAGCTTTTTCTGTTTTAGCTGGTTTATCTTCTTTTTTCTTAGCCGTTGTTTTTTTTGCCGTTGAAGTTGCTTTTGTTTCCTTAGCTGGCTTTTCTTTCTTTGGTTCTTTAACTGTTTTGGATTCTTTTGTCATTTTTGAAGACACGGATGCTTTTGTCTCTTTTTCTATCTCCGCAATCTCTGCAACCGGTTCCTGAGTTTTCACTTCAGCAACCTCTTTTACAGGTTTTTTATCCTTGAGAGGCTTCTTTTCTTTCGATTTTGTTTCCTTAGCAGTTGTTATATGTTTAATGGCAGGTTTATCCGCTTTTTTCCTTCTTCTCCGAACACCATATGTTCCTCGAATGATCTTGCCTCTTCTTGTTTTTTTGTCACCTTTTCCCATATAGATTGTTTTTTGAAATATTGTTCCTGTTTCAGGTGTCCGCAAAGTTAATAATATTCTTTAGTTATAAACAAACTACACATAGTACATCAATAAAATAAGGAGACGGGTTTCCATACTTCACTTTCTATCTGTCACCTATTGCCAGGCAACCCGGAACCTGGCAACTTGAATTAATTATTGTAACTTGCAACAAAATTTTCACTTCTATGCAAACATTAGAGGATTTACGACTTGCTGTTCTTATTGATGCTGATAATATTCCCTTCAGCAATGTCAAGGGAATGTTCGAAGAGATAGCCAAATACGGGACGCCAACATTTAAGAGGATCTATGGAGACTGGACAAAACCAACAGTATCGGGATGGAAACAGGTTCTGCTTGAGAATGCGATAATGCCTGTACAGCAGTATAGTTATACCAGGGGGAAGAACTCCACTGACTCTGCAATGATAATAGACGCTATGGACATTCTGTACTCTGGGAAAGTGGATGGATTTTGTATTGTTTCCAGCGACAGTGATTTCACAAGACTTGCCACAAGACTAAGGGAAGCCGGTATGAGAGTAATTGGAATAGGTGAAAAAAAAACACCTTCACCTTTCATTATTGCATGCGATAAATTCATATATATTGAAATTATTAACACACCTGCCACTATCCATGAGTCGGTTCCGGCAAAGAAGATGAAAGGAAAGTCTGTTTCAAATAAGCAAAAGAAAGATGAGAGTGACCAACAGATACAGGTAAAAAAGGCCCGAAGGCTAATTTCCTCATCTATCAACGACCTTGCAGATGATAACGGATGGGCATATCTTGGTGATGTAGGAAACCTCATTCTTAAAAAACAGCCTGATTTTGATCCGCGGAATTTCGGATTTGCGAAACTCACTCCACTGATCAAATCCTTTGATTTTGAGATAGATGAGAGGGATTCGGGGCAGGATAACATTAAACACATATATATCAGGAACAGAAAATAGAATATCTGTTTATACCTTTTGCCATTCTTCAACAAGCACAGTATTAGTTGCAGATTATGAGTTAGTTAGCAGTCTGAGAAGCAACTAAAATCCAACATATTATAGCAGATTATTTTTTGTTTTGGAAAAAAAACATGACCTTTGATGATGTTTACTAACACATTAATAATTGAATCATGAACATTTATGTTGGAAGCATTCATTTTAAAATGAATGAAGCAGAATTAAGAGAACTATTTGAGGAGTTTGGCGAAGTAGCATCTGCAAAGATTATTTTTGACAAATACTCTGGAAAAAGCAAAGGATTTGGTTTTGTTGAAATGCCTAATGAAGCTGAAGCAAAGAAAGCCATTGAAGAACTTAACGGCTCGGAGGTACAAGGAAGAAGAATTATTGTAAACGAGTCAATTGAACGATCCGCCAGAAGAAGAGATTTCAGGGGTGGTAATTCAGACAATAAAGGCCCAGACGAATAGGTAAGGGAATTTTAAAACCAGTAACAAAAAACAAGTATTATGAAAGGCACTGTAAAATGGTATGATAGGGTAAAGGGTTACGGATTCCTTCAGACTGAAGATAATACAGATATCTTTGTTCACCGATCAGGTCTGGAGATGTCACAATCCGAGCTTGAAGCAGGTCAGCCTGTTGAATTTGAAGTTGAACAGCGTGAAAAAGGGCCTGTTGCCATTAAGGTAAAAAAAGCCGAATGATCTAAAAGGTATTTATAAAAAGAGGTCGTACCTTTTCTCACGGCCTCTTTTTTGTATCACATAAAATACTTGTTATACTAATTTCCAGGGTTTACGATACTCATAGTGCAGAAGGTTTGTTGCTGCACCATCTTCATCATCAACAAATGTTTCTGTTTCCGGATTCCATTTAATTGTCCTTTTTAGATCACAAGCAATATTACCCAGAGTACAGACAGTACAGCTGCTATGGCCTATTTCAACAGGAACGACAGGATCCTGGCGTGATTTAACTGCTTCTATGAAATTAAGCTGATGAGGTATTCCGGTTTCATAAGGACCCTCCTCCCCTTCTTCAGTTTCAGGAGGCATGAGTGACGGATCTGAAGCATTGAAGCCTCTGCGCCAAACCTCAATCCATCCATCATCACCAATGAATTTAACACCTTTTGTTTTCTCTTCATTAAATGGTTCTGATGTCATCACAACTCCATTTGCATATTTCCACATAATAAATTCTGTTCCGTCACCGATTGGAGATATTTCAACAGGGCCGTTTTTATCCATACCTAAGCCCCATTGAGCAATATCAAACATATGAGCACCCCAGTCAGTGGTAAATCCGCCTCCCATCTCTTTGTACCATCTCCAGGCACCCCAGAGCTGTTCATTTTGCTCCGGATCAAGAGTTATAGGAGGATCAAGCTCATGGTTATAATGAATATCACCTGGTAATGGTCCGAGCCAGAGATCCCAGTTAAGATCAGCCGGAACCGATTCTTCAGGAAGATTGTACGGAATGGGCGGAGCTCCGACGTAAGCATTCACCAGTGTGATCTTACCAAGTTTACCCTCATGTACCATTTTTATTGCATGCTGGAATTCAGGACTTGAACGCTGCTGGCTTCCAAGGCCGAATATCCTGTTTGTCTCACGTACTACTTTCTTTAATTCCTGACCTTCTTTAATGGTTAATGTCATAGGTTTTTCACAATATACATCCTTACCTGCCCTGCATGCGGCAATGGCTATTAATGCATGCCAGTGATCGGGGGTCGCTACAACAACAGCATCAACATCGTCAAGTGCTAAAAGATCCTCAAAATTCTCGAATGTCTGAACTTCCGCATTGGTACCTGCTTCTTCATGAAAAGCCTTTACCCGCCTTTCAAAACGTTCACGTTTTATTCCATATACATCACATCCTGCCACTGTTCTGACTCCCGGGACCTGC
>CAZOZU010000029.1:0-11263 GCA_964584355.1 uncultured Rikenellaceae bacterium | reverse complement strand
ATAAATGGCTGAAGAGGAATTAGTTGAACAACAGGAGCTCTTTGAACATCACAGGTTCAGGGTTGATCCCGGACAATCACTTATCAGAATTGATAAATACCTCTTTGCCCGTATGGAAAATACCTCCAGAACACGTATCCAGAATGCAGCCAATGCAGGTAATATACTGGTTAACAATAAACCGGTTAAGCCAAATTACAGAGTTAAACCGGATGATATATTGCAGATAGTACTGCCAAGTCCACCCAGGGAAATTGAACTGATCGCAGAAGATATTCCTGTTAATATCGTCTATGAGGATGATGACATTATTGTTGTTAATAAGGAACCGGGAATGGTTGTACATCCGGCTTATGGTAATTATACAGGCACCCTTGTCAATGCTCTTATGTGGCACTTCAGGGACCTGCCTTTATTCAGATCAGGAGAACTGAGGCCGGGTCTTGTACACAGGATCGACAAGAACACTTCAGGGATACTCGTAATTGCCAAGAATGAACTCGCCTTGAACCGGCTCTCAAGACAGTTTTATGAACGTACTACTGACAGAAAGTATATTGCACTGGTCTGGGGCACTCCCGATACTCCGGAGGGTACAATTACCGGTAATATAGGAAGAAATCTCCGTGACAGGAAGATCATGCAGGTGTTCCGCGATGGTACTCAGGGGAAACCGGCAATAACACATTATAAGATTATTGAGGATCTTGGTTATATTTCGCTTTTGGAATGCAAGCTCGAAACAGGCCGTACACACCAGATAAGAGTTCATTTCAGCAGCATAATGCATCCTATTTTTAATGATGATGAATATGGAGGAGACAGGATCCTGAAAGGAACCACATTCAGTAAATATCAGCAGTTTGTAAAGAACTGCTTTAAAATACTTCCGCGCCAGGCGCTTCATGCAAAATCACTGGCATTTGATCACCCTGCTACAGGTAAAAAAATTTCTTTTGATTCCAACCTGCCTGATGATATGCAACAGGTAATTGAAAAATGGCGACATTATGTTTCGGGCAGGGAGATATGATGGAGGGTGCCGGGTGCTTGTTCCCCCCTTGAGGGGGGCAGGGGGGTGTAATGTTCATGAATTAATTACTGAAGCATTTTAACTAAATTTCTAATAAATAAGATGCCATAATGAATTATCATTATTATGACTAAATTTGATAATTATAATTTATCATTCTTCATGAGAACTATTGCCATTGTTGCAGGAGGAGATTCCTCGGAATTTGAAATATCTGTGAAAAGTGCAGTTGCAGTAAGCACTGTTCTGTCATCAAAGTACACTGTATATATAATCATGATCAGGGGTGAAAACTGGTATTGGGAAGATAAAAAGGGGCGTTATCATTCCATTGATAAAAACGATTTTTCACTTATCGTCGATGATTTCAAAATCAGGTTTGATGTTGTTTTTGTTGCAATTCACGGATCTCCGGGTGAAAACGGTCTGTTGCAGGGTTACTTTGATATGATACAAATCCCATATAGTAGTTGCGGATCATTCTGTTCAGCCCTTACTTTTAATAAACAAGCTTGTAAGCTATTCCTTAAAGAATACTCCATACCAATGGCTGAAGCCGTTATGATACGGAAAGGTGACCATGTTGATCCTGAAAAAATTATTGAACGCACGGGATTACCCTGTTTTGTAAAACCTAATGATAGCGGTTCCAGTTTCGGAGTTACAAAAGTCAGTGAAAAGGATAAGTTAATATTTGCTGTTGAGACTGCTTTTAAAGAGAGCGATGAGGTTCTGGTTGAGACTTTTATGAATGGAAGGGAGGTTGCATGCGGGGTTGTTAAAACCAGGAATAAAAGCCTGGTACTACCTGTAACTGAGATAATAAGTAAAAATGAATTTTTCGATTTTGAGGCAAAATATACTCCCGGGAAATCTGAAGAAATAACTCCGGCAGATCTGCCGCCAGAACTAACTGAAACAATACAGGAATTAAGCTCAAAGATCTACGATATTCTTGATTGCAAAGGTATTGTGAGAGTAGATTTTATTATTATAGGTGGTAAACCCTGGTTTCTTGAGATCAATAGTGTCCCCGGCATGACTCCCGAGAGCATAATTCCTAAACAAGCTGAAGCTGCCGGTATAAATCAGCAGGATCTTTACTCAATGGTAATTGAAGATCTGTTTATACAATAAGGTATAGCGGTATAGCGATATAACATCTGCTGGCGCGGATTTGTAATCCGTGCCTAATAAAGACCCGATTACAGATCGGCGCTAGCATTGTTTGATAGTTTTGTATCAGGGTTTTTGTTCTCTAGCTTTTTTGAGGGCACTCGTTGTAGTGTAATATTTTGTCAGTATACCTGCGACCTCCCATTCAGGCATTGTTCCCTCCTTCAGGTATCTAAGATACTTTTCTGTTACCTGACCAAAATGCTCTTCATGGGTTGTTCTGTACTTATCAGGTATGTTGATTTTTAATACATCGCCGTTCACAACCTCAAAGGAAAGAGAATCATATGGAAAAGCTTCCAGTTTCTCCTTGAGCTTTGCGGTGAAATCATCCATATTAGCCTCCTTTATATTCTCAACATAAAGCACAGGGATAAAATTCTCTTCGGCTCCCTGTCTGATAACCAGATCACATTGTGTTCCGCGCATAACTGAGTAGTGGGTATCTCCTCCTCCCGGAGGTGCCTCATAATTCCATGTCACAGATACTTTTGCCCATATTCCTTTAATCTGGTAAACCATTTCACCATTTGAGAAAACATTAAGCTTGTCATTCTTCAGATCCTTCTGAAGGTAATCAGGAAATTCATCAAGCCCGGTAACCTTTTTAAATTCTTCTTTATTAATAGCTGTAGCCCATCGCTTTGCTTTAACCATTTTAATGTCAGACGAACTGAGTATTTGTTCCGGGAAGCATTCCCATTGTATAAGATCTACAAGATGTGTTGTCACATCAACAAGTCCTTCACCCTGCTGTTCAACATCAAAGAACCAGGCTGGACGCAGCAGTGGTTTTCCCGATACAATCTTTGAAAAATGATGTACACTTACCTTTGTCACTGCCGGTTCTTCTTCAGTTCCGGCATCCAGGCTTCCAAAAATCTCCTCCTCTGAAGAGAGAAGTTTCTGAAGTATAGTGGCAATCTCATATCTTTCAGT
Source organism: uncultured Rikenellaceae bacterium (assembly GCA_964584355.1). GTDB lineage: Bacteria > Bacteroidota > Bacteroidia > Bacteroidales > VadinHA17 > LD21. The sequence goes on along the minus strand of CAZOZU010000029.1, from coordinate 8,115 downwards.
CATCATATCATAAAGCAGAACCTTTTTATCTTTTGTGATCAAAAAAGCCTGTTCAAGCTTTATAAAATCCTCAGGATGGATGATCATGGGCTTATCGGCCAGAACATTCAGTCCTGCATCCAGAGATCGAAGAATATACTCGTCCTTTTTCTGATTATTACCTGATAATATGATTACATTTCCTTGTTTCTCTTCCAGCATTATATCAAGAAAATCTTCACCTGTATATATAATCTCATTCCACTCAGTCGGATTCTCCTGACGGTTATTGTAAGAATTTATCCTGTCAATATGTTGCTGATAATCAGGGCCATCAGGCGCATATATATATACATCAGGAGAAACTTCATCATACATTTTTTTCTGGACCAGCGCTGCATGAAAATGCCCCGGATCGACGGTAACAAGATGGACCAGGTAACTCTTTTGCATGGTATCCTTTGATTTTTTATCAGTTTGTTTTTTTGATCCTCCCGATCCACATGATGCCAGGACCAGTACAGGTAGGATTAATAAAAGTAATTTTTTCATTTTAAAGCAAGTTAAATGACTGAAATCAGGCTGTTTATATCTTTTTTGAACTGTTTTTAACTGTTGTGATGAATGCATTTATATTTTCATCCCTGGTATAAGGAGCCATTCCTCCTCCAGTCGACCAGATGATATTTTCATGACTGTTTATCTCACCAAAAGCTTTCAGTACAGCATTCTCAACCTGTTTGGGTGTACCGGAGGCCACTACATCTCTCGGTGGTATGTTCCCAACCAGAATGATCTCAGGACCAGCAAGATCTCTGATCTCCCTCATAGTATGTTTAAATGAAAAATTGAACATATTAACCCCCATCTCATTAAGATGACCGGCTGTGATTAATCCTTCCGCATCATTATGCAGGAAACGTACTTTGGTTCCCGTTACTTCAAAGATTTTCCTAAAATAGGGTATCACGAACTCTTTGAATTCATACTCACCCACAAAGCCAATAATATCATCGAGCAGCATTACACCGTCTATTGAAGGAAAACACTCTTTCTGCCAATTCAACCAATCACAGATAAAAACCGTGATTTTATTAAGAAGCTTTTGAATACCTTCAGGATTGAGGGCAAGAGCCATCATAAACTCCGTTGTCCCCATAAGGAAACTTGCTATGTTGAATGGTCCTCTGGCAACAGCAAACCTTATCTGGTGATCAGCATCCCTGATTGCTTTTTCATTGTTCTTCAGTCTCCTGATCATAAAAGGAAGCAATCCGTCTGTTTTTACATTTGGCTGAGGTAATGTATCAACATCTAAGGATGAGATCTTTTCTGCATGAGGAAATTCATCTTCCGGAAATATCATCCTTGTTCCAAATGCAGATGGTTCGGTGCACATACCATATTCTGACCAGAATCCAGGCATAAACCATGTGTCGTGAAATGTTTTTATTGCCTTGAGATTAGCTTTTAACCAAAGCTCATCAGAGGCATAGTAATCGATTGTTGAAATGCCATACCAGCCTGGCAGCCAGGGACTATCAATGATAAAACCTGTTGGCTGATAATTAAGTTTCTCCCCCTCAATCATTTTTATAAGATCATCCCACGAAGAATCATGCATAGTATTATTGATATGTTACCTCAATCTGTTAACGGGACTAAATTTAATCAGAAATAAATATTATTCTGATAAACAAAATTAAACAAAAATGTATAAGTCTCTTCCTCTATCCTGGCAGAGAGTTTATTCCGTCAAAGCAGGAGATTCAGTTTGAGGTTATTTTTAAAATGTTTCTGATCTGTATGTATCAATAGGATCACAGGTACAAACAAGGTTACGGTCACCATAACCATCATCTATACGACCGGTTGCGGGCCAGAGTTTATTTTCTATTATCCATTTTGCCGGGAAGGCTGCTTTCTGACGGTCATAGTTATGGTTCCACACATCGGCAGTAACCACTTTTACTGTATGTGGAGCATTATGCAGTACATTATCCTCCCTGTCAGCTTCTCCCTCAATGATCTCCTGTATCTCGTACCAGATCAATTTCAATGCATCAATAAATTTATCAAGCTCTCTTAGTGATTCAGATTCAGTAGGTTCTACCATTAAAGTTCCATGTACCGGGAACGAGAGTGTTGGTGCATGGAAACCATAATCCATAAGGCGTTTGGCAATGTCGGCTTCGGTTATCCCGGCTTCCGTCTTGAAATTCCTACAGTCAAGAATAAGCTCATGTGCCACAAATCCTGATGTGCCGGTATAGAGTGTTTTATACCATTTTTTAAGTGAGAAGGAGATATAATTCGCATTAAGTATTGCATATTTTGTTGCCTCTGTGAGTCCATCAGGCCCCATCATAAGTACATAAGCATGAGATATTGTCAGAATATGACCACTTCCGAAGGGAGCTGAAGCTACAACTGTAGTGGCCTGTTTTCCACCGGTTTTTACCAGTGGATGTCCGGGCAGGAATGGTTCCAGTTTATCGTTCACAAGTATAGGTCCCATACCGGGGCCACCACCGCCATGTGGAATTGCAAATGTCTTGTGAAGATTTAGATGACAGACATCAGCACCTATATATCCCGGACTCGTAAGTCCAACCTGTGCATTCATGTTTGCTCCATCCATATATACCAACCCTCCGTTTGAGTGTATTATTTCAATCATTTCAACTACAGCCTCCTCAAAAACACCATGTGTTGAAGGATAGGTTATCATAAATGCTGCCAGGTTTTCCTTATGTTCTTCAGCTTTTTTCTTCAGATCCTCAATATTTATATTTCCTTTTTCATCGCACTCAACGACAACTACCTGCATACCTGCCATTACAGCACTTGCCGGATTTGTTCCGTGTGCCGAGGAGGGAATCAGGACTACATCACGGGGCGATTCATTCCTGCTTTGATGATATTCTCTTATTACCATTAAACCCGCATATTCACCGGCTGCTCCTGAGTTAGGCTGAAAAGAGACAGCCGAGAATCCGGTTATCTCCTTTAATGCCTCACCCAGTTCATCCATAAGTTGGTAATATCCTGAAGCCTGGTCTTTTGGAACAAAAGGATGTATATTCGCAAATTCAGGCCAGCTCATTGCAAACATTGCGGTTGCGGGATTCAGTTTCATCGTACATGAACCAAGTGATATCATGCTGTGAGTAAGTGAAAAATCCTTCCGTTCAAGCATTTTGATGTAACGCATCATCTCCGTTTCACTGTGGTAACTGTTGAATGTTGCTCCCCGGAGAAATCCCGATTTCCTCAGATATTTGTTGTCAATGATACTTTTTTCGCTATAAGTACATACCGGTTCATGTTTATTACCTGAGGCTTTTGCAAAGATCTCAAGGATATTATTTATGTCGGAAAAAGATGTTATTTCATCGGTACTTATGCTGATCGTTTTATCATCAGGGTAGAAGAAATTTATTCCTGTATCTTCCGCGAGGCTTTTAATCTTGTCTATATTATTCACTCTGACTCTTATTGTATCAAAACAGGTAGTATTTAACTGATCATAACCTAGCTCTTTCAGCGAGGAGCTAAGTGTACATGCGGATCTGTTAATATGTGTTGCTATCTTCTTCAATCCTTCGGGGCCATGATACTGTGCATACATTCCGCTCATTGTTGCCAGGAGAGCTTGTGCTGTACAAATATTTGATGTAGCTCTTTCCCGTTTAATATGCTGTTCTCTTGTCTGGAGTGCCATCCGTAATGCCCTGTTTTCCTGAGCATCGACAGATACACCAATAATTCTTCCCGGCATATTCCTTTTCAGTTCATCCCTTGTTGCAAAATATCCTGCATGAGGTCCGCCAAAACTCATTGGCAATCCAAATCTCTGGTTTGAACCGACAACAATATCTGCATTCCATTCTCCCGGTGGGATGAGCATTGTGAGGCTCATAAGATCGGCTGCAACACCAACCAGGGCACCGGCAGAATGAGCTTTTTCCGTAAAATCCTTATAATCCCTGATCTGACCTGATGCCGCCGGATACTGTACAAATGCCCCAAAGACCATTTCATCAAAAACGAATTCATCATACTTTCCTGTAATAAGCTCAATACCAAGCGGTCTGGAGCGTGTCTTTATAACTTCCATAGTCTGAGGGAAAATATCCTCATCAACAAAAAATTTATTGGCACCCGCTTTCATTGATGCTCTTGGGCGTACGTTAAACATCATTATCATTGCCTCGGCTGCCGCCGTGGCTTCATCAAGAAGTGAAGCATTAGCGATTTGCATACCTGTAAGCTCAATTACCATTGTCTGGAAATTTAAAAGAGCCTCAAGTCGCCCCTGTGATATTTCTGCCTGGTATGGAGTATATGAAGTATACCACGAAGGATTCTCCAACACATTCCGGATAATCACCGACAGCAAAGCCACCCCATAATATCCCTGACCGATAAATGAACGGAATATTTTATTCTTTGCTCCAAGTTTTCTGATATGGCTCAGATACTCATATTCACTAATTGCATCCGGTAGTTTCAGCGAATTTGATAACCTTATCTTCTGTGGGATTGTCTTATCAATTAACTGTTCCAAGGAGTCCACGCCAATTATTTCAAGCATCTTTGGCAATTCATTACTGCGCGGGCCGTTATGACGGTTTACATACTTATCAAGAGACATACTAATTTATGATTTATGTTTTATGTTTTCTTCACTTATTATTAACTACCTGAAGTATGGATTGTTCTTCATTTCAAATTCAATGGTTGTTGTCTCTCCGTGGCCTGGATAAACAACAGTTTCAGGTGGTAAAGCAAATAACTTTCTTTTAATACTATCAATAAGAGTATTATGATCACCACCCGGGATATCGCTCCTGCCAATACTACCCGCAAAAAGAGCATCACCTGTAAATACAACCTTATTCTTTTCACTGTAAAAAGCCAGGCTTCCCGGGGCATGGCCGGGAACATGCAATGCAAGAAGAGTCTCTGATCCAAATGATACCAGTTGTTTATCTGTAATATGACCGGAAGCTTCCGGTGGCTTCTCCATTGACAGTCCTAAATACATCGCATATTGTTGTGCATTTTTTCTGTTCATTTCTTCATCGGGGTGATAAAAAGCATTGAGGGCATATTTTTCAAGTAATATTCTGTCACCAAAGATATGATCAGGATGACAGTGTGTATTCAACAGCAGAACAGGTTCAAGTTTTTCCCGCCTTATGAGATAATCAAGATCTTCAAATTCACCTTCATCGTAACAACCGCAGTCGATTATGGCACATTTACCTTCCTGATCAGAAAGGATATATGTATTGACTTCTATAGGGCAAAATACTAGTTTAGATATTTCCATAACAATACATTATCCATTAACTTTTCCTTTAAGCATTGGCACAAAAGCAAAAAGACCATGAGAAGAATAATCAAAATCATCCTCTCCTGTTCGTTGAACCAGAGTCATTACCTGTGTTCCTCCTACGCCCAGGGGAGCTACAAGCCTGCCGCCGGTTTTAAGTTGTTGAAGAAGTATTTCAGGTATTTCCGACACTGCTGCAGTGATAATTATTCCGTTAAAGGGCCCATACTGGTCTTTGCCTTCATATCCGTCGCCATAGAAAAAATCAGCTGAATAACCGAGAGAGGCATGTTTTGCTTGTGCTTTAAGAAAAAGTTCCCTGAATCGTTCAATTGTGAATACCTTTGCTCCCATTTCTGTAAGTATTGCTGTCTGATAACCCGATCCGGTACCTATTTCCAGAATTTTATCTCTTTTTTTTACCTGAAGCAGTGAGGTTTGGATAGCAACAGTATAGGGTTGAGATATTGTCTGACCCGATGATATGGGAAATGCCTTGTCGACGTAAGCATGATTCAGAAAAGCAGGATCCATGAAAATATGCCGTGGCACTTTCCCGATCGCCCTCAGTACCTCTTCATCATCTATCCCTTTTCTCCGAAGCTCATCAACGAGTTTCTTTCGTTTACCTTTGGCCTCAAAGGAGTCATCTGGATGGTCAGTTCTCATTACTTATTGTAAAAAACAAAAATAGGAAAATTGTTTAACCGGATATATGCAACTTATCACAGGTTAATAAAAATTCATATCTTCATGCAATCAAAAATAAAATCATCGGAACATTGATTACAAAACCTGATCCGGTTGTCATAAACAGAACTGATGATGCCTTGCTGGGCAACACAAGTATATATGACCAGATCAGGATAATCCGAATATTCCTGACGGTTTATATATGGGTCCATCCGGTTTGAGAATGCTTTCAAACAGTATTACCTCTTTTACATCAACATTCTGGAAATGTTTACCCCTGAATCTCTCCACAGTATTCCTGAGACGAATTTTATCCTTAACATATTTTATCCTTCCCAGCGTAATATGAGGTCTGAAAGAACGCTCCTCCAGACGGAAGCCCGCATCACTTAATCCTCTAATTACCATACTGTTAAGCCTGATAAGCATATCAGCATTATCAATACCTGTCCATATTACACGCGGATCATGGAAGTTTTTAAAGAGACCTGTTCCTGATATATTAAAGCTGAATCTGTTAAAACCACTGCATACCTTACTAAGCATTATTGCTACCACTTTTATTCTCTCTTCATCCATATCGCCGAGAAAAGCTAACGTAATATGAATATTGGCGGGATCGACCCATTTTATCTTATCATCTGCCAAAACAGCCCTGAGTGTAGCGATCATTTTTACTAATGTTCCTTCAGGCTCAATTTTTATTCCGATAAAAATCCTTTTCACTTTTTCCTGTAATATTTCAAAGGATCATAACAATCCCATCTGGATATCCTGGATTATCAGTTCAATCAGTATATCTTCACCATAAGGGTCATATTCAGCTTTCAGGTTTGCTCCGAAGATACGTGCTATTCCCTGCCAGAAAATTGCACTTATAAAACCGCGATACTGGCGGATCAGGTCATATGAAGTATTATATGTCTCCCTGTAAATAAGCTTGAGGAGAAGCTTTCCCTGAGTAAATGTCATATTCCTGATATCATCCTCATATTCCCCAAGCACCTCCTTTTCAAAATTTTTAATATAGTTTTTTCTTTCCCTTTCATCATTTATTTGTGCCAAATCCTCATTTACCTGTGCCATTCCTTCTCTGACAATAATAGCATAGGGATAAACCTTCTTCAGATTATAAACAAGTCTTTCATACTGTCTGAACTGGGATCTTCTCCTTCTCTCGCTCAATCCCCTGGCACCAAGAATCACAACCTCTTTAATCTCTACTTCAGGTAATACTTCTCCGTTCCTGTCTATATTTTGCAGAAGGTAGATACGGTTTTGAGCTGTATCATTATTTATTACCGATGTATCCGTTTGTGCTGACACACCAGTAAAAAGAAATATTAATAATATTATCTGAAATATATATTTCATCTATACGATACTCTTCTGCAAAGTTATTAAATAACGGGCCATTTAATAGTCAGAATATTATTTTTAAGACCGCCTGCAGAACTTTGAATAGACAATTGTGTATTCTATTATATTATTGCAGGAATAGTACTCCGGGTAAATAAATAATTGACTTTAGTCTGACTTTAGATTAACTTTGGTTAATTATTCATAAATCTACTGGGTTATGGCAAGTATTATTCCTGGTTATGAGTATGATATCTTTATCAGCTACCGGCAGAAAGACAACAAATACGATGGCTGGGTAACTGAGTTTACAGATCACCTGAAAAGGGAGTTAGAGGCTACATTCAAAGAGGATGTATCAGTCTATTTCGATGAAAATCCACATAATGGCTTACTTGAAATTCATGATGTGGATAAGAGCCTTGAAATAAAACTTAAATCGGTGGTTTTCATACCCATCATTTCGCAGACCTACTGTGATCCCAATAGTTTTGCCTGGGTAAATGAATTTGTTGCATTCAACAAAATGGCTTCCTCAGATTCTCTGGGAAGGGATGTAAAGCTGGCAAGCGGGAATATATGCAGCAGGATTATTCCGGTCAAGATACACGAGATGGATGTAGCCGACACTGATCTTCTTGAAAATGAAATCGGTAGCAGACTCAGGTCGATTGATTTCATATATTCAAGTGCCGGTGTTAACAGACCCTTGAAACCGGATGACAATCCCGATAAAAATCTTA
>CAZOZU010000028.1:0-11315 GCA_964584355.1 uncultured Rikenellaceae bacterium | reverse complement strand
CAATATGGAGATCAGGGAGGCCAATATCCAGTTGTATGGTTTTCTTACAAAAAACCTCGACATAAAGATCGGTCGTCAGCTTATTGTATGGGGGACTGCCGACAAAATAAATCCAACCTGCAATCTTAATCCCCTGGATATGGAAGATGTACTCGATTTTGGCCGTCGCAGGGGCTCTGATGCAATAAACATGAATTATTATTTAAACAGTGGTTTTTCACTCCAGGGTGTTTACGTACCTTTTTTTCAACCTGCAAATCTGCCTGTAGGAATATTTGCAAATTCTCTGAATCCGGCTATAAGCTTACCCGACGGGATGACTTTAATGGGATTTTCAGATACTCTGCAGATGCCGAAGTATAATTTGGGAGAAAGTTCCACTGCAGGATTCAGATTTAAAGGTTTTGTAAAAGGAGTTGATTTCTCTTTGAGTTACATCTGGGCTTATGATGGATTACCTGTTACAACTAGAAACACTTTTACGCCTGTTGATCCGTTTGGGGGTGTAAATATTAATTCGCAGCTTTCTTTCATGCGTACCCATATTGCCGGAGCCGATTTTGTTACTGGTATTGCAGGTATTGGATTATGGGGAGAGGCTGCCCTGTTCATACCTGATGAAAAAGTGGTAATGACTAATGATTTATCACCTTTCTATCCGTCATCTCCCGTGCCGGTTACTATCGATTCAACAATTATTGACAAACCATATATTAAATTCATAGTAGGTGGCGATTACAACTTCAGAGATGGCTCTTACATTAACCTTCAATACCTCCATGGCTTTTTCCATGAAAAAGGAGAAGGGAATCTCAATGATTATTTCTTCTTACGTTACGAAAAGAGTTTTTTCAATAATAAACTCAAGATTGCCCCGGTAAGTGGTGCTTTTATAATTACAGACTGGGGAAATATAAAAGACACCTATACCATTGCATATCTTCCGCAAATTTCATACGCTGCCACACCTGATACTGAAATAACACTTGCCGCAGCAATTTTCGATGGCAAGGGAGACAACCTGTTTGCAAATATGAAAGGCTACGATATGTTCATGTTCAAAATGAAATATAGTTTCTGAACATATAAAAAAAGTTTTTACAAGCTTGTGATTATTTTACAAATTCAGCATTTTTGAGATATTCAGCACTCAGGCTGATAGCTTCGAGTGATTCCTTGAGCTTTTGTGCCACAACTTCCGGATCCTGAGGTCCGCCGAAGGCGGGCATTGGTGGAGTGGAGTCCTGGGGTGGTTCTCCTTCCTGTGGGGGAGGAGCAAAAGGACTTCTTTCTCCGCTCAGCATCATATTTTTCATCATCTCCATCATGGCAGACATTTGGGCTTTGCCTTCCGGGGTCATTTTTTCTTCTATTTCAACAAACCAGTCATTATGACCATTTTTGTAAAACTGGCTAAAAATGGCTTCGAAATCAATATTACCACTTTCGCCGATCACATAATCATCTTTAATATGTAATACCTTGAAACGGTAGGGATATTTTTGAAGATAATCTACAGGATCCTGCTCGCCAAAAGTGACCCAGTATACATCCATCGACATTATTTGACCAGAAATTCATCGGGAGGATAACATATTTACATTCTAAAGCTTTGTGATCGTCAAATATTTTTCCCCAGGCGGCAAGAGTCCCCTCAGGGTCATTTACATCGACTCCTGCACTGGTATGGCTTGAAATAATATCGATGCCATATTTATCTGCCAGTGCAGCATATTCAGCAGGTTCATATCCGGCTACCGTACCTTCAGCAGCATTGTAATTTGCAATTTCCATTACAACATATCCATCATCCGCAAGCGACTGGAAAGCACCTTCAATGTCAGATTCGAGCCCTTTAACGGAATAGGTTGCAATACCAAGCTGCTTCTCGGAAGTACCGCAGGAAGTTAGTAATGTTACAGACAATACTATAACTAAAGTAACACAAAAGTTCAGGAGTTTTTTCCCGAGTTGAAATTTTATTGATTAAACAGGATTCAAAGATAGAAAGAATCCTTAAATAGAGTAAAGGTACTTTTATGATTTGTTTTATTCAATAGAGATCCCTCACTAACCACCTTCGCTTAAGTTTCGGTGGCCGAAGCGTTCGGGATGACAATGTTTTCAATTAGAAAACAGGAGAAGCGGGAGAGGAATCTCAGGCTTTCTCCCCCTTCACAATCTCTTTTTTATCTTTATCCCAGTACATTGTCCTGCCTTCCAGGTATGCCCTGGTACCCATGTGGGCTGTCATAGCCTCCTCGAAGGCCCGGTCGATGTTACAGGATGTGATTTGTTCCTGGCGTATACACTCAAGCCATTCTCTAAGGTGGAGGTGGGTGGTATCATACCGTTTGCCGTTCACGTATGTATAGAGCAGTCCGCGCTGTGCGAAGTAAAGTTCTGTTGCTGAGGTAACTGCATCTACTTTGCTCTGCCCGGGTACATAGGTGAAGAAGGGCTGATCGGTTGTTATTACACCCTGGCGTATCTTTTCAGCGTACCGTTCAGAATTCCTGTCAGCTGTTATGCTAAGGATATTGGAGACTTCCATTGAGGCATCATGTCCCATGAACACTTTACCCCTGTTTCTAGAGCTGGCCAGTGTTGCGCTATAAAGCATTGAAACATCCCTGTCAGGCCACTCAAAGGTTGTTTGCAGAACATCCGGCACTGTACGGCCGTCTTTAAAGAAATATACGCCACCTGAAGAAGTGGCGGAAGCAGGTATTCCCAGGTCCATTATCTGGTTCACAGCATCATATTCATGTGTTAGAAGGTCTCCTGAAAGGCCTGTACTGTAATCCCACCAACAGCGCCAGCGGAAGAATCGTTCCAGACTGAACTGGTCACGGGTTTCAGGTCCCTTATAACGCTCCAGTCCGTTTGATTTCATATAATCGACATATTCTTTGATACGGTCAGGATTTCCTTCAAACTGTTTCCAGTCGATGGTTTCCGGTTTGGAGCCCTCGATAATGTCATAAACCCAGGCACCATTTGGAGTATTTCGGTTTGTACATACTTCAATAAGGTTGACATGACCCAGCAGATCTTTCTTAATTATCTCCTCAGCTTTCTGGTAACATGCTGTCTGACGGCCCTGGTGACCAAGTTGGAAGACTACCCCGGTCTCTTTTATTGTCTGGTGTAGCATATAGGTCTCAGGGACTGTCCAGGTAAGAGGTTTCTCACAATAAACATGTTTGCCTTTCCTGGCAGCATCCATAGCTATTGTACCGTGCCAGTGATCGGGTGCTGCAATTACTATTGCATCAATGTCGTCAGCTGAAATTAACTCCTGGTAAGTGTGGTAACGTTTTGGCACAGGGCCAAATTTCCCATTAGTTCCCTCCCTGTTTATATTGGAGCTGGTAAGCTGGGCAGCCTCTCCATAAACATCAAAAATATCACAAACGCCATTAATAACAATGTTCAGATTATCCTGTTCGAGAAAAGCATCCAGCCTTGTGTCATCAGGATTGTTCTTTTTTGCTTCAATAAGAGAATCAATATATGAAGGTTCGGCAAATCCGAGAGCCCTCATCAATTGTTTGCCACGGATCCCGAAACCTATAAGTCCTAACCGTAATTGTTTCCCATCAGGCTTAGGCTGCAAAAATACAGCATCAGAACTGCTTATATGAAATACATCAGATATGTCGCGGTTTAATAATGTGCTTTTTCTTGTTTTGATAAGCCCGTAAGCAACTGCGCCAAGTAACGGGACAGTGGCCAAGCTTTTAAGTACATCACGCCGGGCTATTTTTTTGGGAGGGTTATTATTTTTTTCTTTTTCCATGGTCTTATATTATGAATTTTCGAAAAGAGACAGGTAATACATTGTAGAGCAGATTATCGATTCCAAAAATTCTGGCGGTAGGGAATATAAACAGAACAGCCAGGGCTACAAGTTCAACAAGATTTTTATCGATAAGAAAATATGAACCTTCCAATGGCATCATATAATCAGTTCCGATGAAAGCGGGGTGCGATAATGTATAGAAAAATAATAATAGTATTCCGCTTATACTTGACAATCGTGCAAAGCAACCAATGAACAGGCCGAGACCTATGAGTACCAGGGCCCACTCATTAAGAAAGTCGATATATTTCATAAGTCCTGCGTTTGAGGACATATTAATAAACATCTGGCTGAATATACCTTGTGAATCCATCAGGTAGGCTTTGGCCGACCAGTCTGGATTCAATACTTTTACCATTCCCTCATAAAGGAAATGCCAGCCGATAAAAAGACGAAGAATAACTAAAATTGTTAGCTGAGATTTTGAATAATTGTTTTCCATTTTATTTTGAGAAGAATATTTAGGGTATAAATATAATAATGATTCTAAAATGTAAAAATAATGTATGTATTTGTTAATGTTTTTTAACTACAAATTTTCAATATGTCCCAATAAATGGTATAGACTACTAACCTTCGGGTTGTAGTAGGAGATAAACTCTATTGTGGTCATTGCTTATCAACCCTTTCCGACACATCAGGCAATTTACTTAGTCCGGTAACAGGTGAATCCAAATAAAAATATGAAGTTGCCGAGTAGTCATCAATACGGTAAAAATTAACCCAGCCTGCTGGAAAATCTTCATCAAAGATATTTTTAGGATCATCAAATAGACGTCGGAAACCGGTTATTCCTGATACTGAAACAGGTTCCAGCTTTGCACCATTTTTGAGAAGTTGCCTCACCAGATCACGCATTCCTCCTCCTATCTGCTGTATGGAAACCCTGAAATTCTCATTGAAGCCTATGATATCGGGAACATGGAATCTGTAAAAGGCATATTTTTTTGCACTGTCGTTGGCAACAGTGCATCCCTGATATAAGTTTATAAACTGCCCCATACCCCAGGCTGTACCTATATAATCTTCTGTTCCTGTTCCATTTATTGTCGGTAATTCCTTATCGTTATCTATATACATTTTCACTTCACCTTCTCCCCACCAGGTATCACCATATCCTGGATCCGCATTTACACCGATGTTCATTCCCAGGAATCTTCCTTTACCTTTAATTTCAGGTAAGAATTCAAAATCCTGCCTTAATTCCGAGGTTTTCTTGCGAGTCCAGTATGCATGAAAATAAAGTGCATCATCTTCCTGTTTTTCAAGCATGATAAAATCAATATCATAAAAAACTTCACCAATATTTCTTTGACTTTCGTTGGTAAGGACCACCCTGGCGCCTTTACTGAACGGCATTGGTATTATACAGTTAAAAGAGCGGCCTTCGGGATTGGAGAAAAAAGCTGTTTCGAACGTGACAACGTGAGACAGACCATAGCCGAAGAAATCTCCAAAAGGTACATCCACAGCTGCTTTGGTTTCCCCATCCCAATAGATACGTAAACGCATGGACCTCATCATTTTGGGAGAGCGATCCCGTACAGTGAACCACATCCTCTGGATAATACCGGGACCTTCGATATCCAGCAGGGTCTTGGATTCACCGCTTTTCAGACTCTCAAATGCATTGCCCTTTGCTGACTGATTGGTTTTTCCGCCTGCCCCTTTTAAACCATTGAGGTTCTCAAAGGAACTTATGGAACTGCTTTTGAAATTTTCAGGAAGTGTATAAAGATTCTGTGCCAGAATACCGTTAGCTAACATTATACATAATGCCAGAGCAAAATACTTCTTCATGGGTTAAGGTTTTAATATTAAAGACAAGACAAGATAATACTATAAAACTGATGAACCATACTGTTATTTCAAATAGTATTATTTACCTTACAAAAAAATATCTTATCATTTCATGAGTAACCAGGGTTTTTATGTACCTCTTGTTCCTGGGAAAAGGGATGGGGACCATGGAACCGGAAATATAAAATGGGCATGTTTGTGGTTGAAGGTGTACGTAAGACGGAGAAAAATTATTAAATTCGAATAAGTTAATACTTATCAGGTTGTGAAAACTAAATTCTGCATACAGCCTATACATATTGTGGTATGTGGTGTGGAAATTACCACACCGGAAATAAACCAGAATTCAGCTGCTATTAATGCAAAATCTGAAGGATTAAAGGAATATTCTCTTGAATTGACAGTGGAGCAGAATTAAAAACATTATTAATTAAATATTAACACTATGCGTAATTATTTCATTCTATTCTTAGCTATGATATACAGCCATGCGGGAGCTCAGATTGCTACGGCAAAATATCCGGAACCGGTTACATTTACTACACAACAGGACCATCAGAACATGATGGAGCAGTTAGGTATAAAAAGCCTAAGACCGGGGCCCAGCGGTGATGAATCTGCCCCTGATCATGCAAACTACGATGAGTCGAAGGCAAATCCATACCCGGTTCTGCCTGATGTCCTGACTCTTAAGAACGGAAGGAAGGTTACAACACCTGAACAATGGTGGAATCAGAGACGGCCTGAAATTATTGAAGATATGGAGCGTGAAGTATACGGACGTCTACCGGAAAATATTCCGCCTGTAACATGGAAGATTGAAATTGAAGAAAGAGAGTTTGTGGGCAGAACTCCTGTTATTGCCAAGCAACTTGTGGGACATGTCGATAATTCGAAATATCCCCTGATAGATGTCAATATTAAAATGACTGTTGTTATACCTGCCAATGCCGATAGGCCTGTCCCTGTACTGATGATGTTTGGATTTTCAGCTCTTCCTGCACCGGTTCAGCCGTCACGTGATGACCTTAGTAAACTTAATACTACGCTTCGGGAGCTTCTTTCGCGTGATCCGGAAATTAAAACCATACTTGATAAATATCCCGCGTATGCTCCGCTGGTTCGTTCAACACCGCAGTTCCCGTTTGGATTTGGGGGGCAAAATAGTGAAATTCCATCAAATCAACAGCTGCTTGAAGCAGGCTGGGGGTATGCAATGATTGATCCTTCGAGTATACAGGCAGACAACGGTGCGGGTCTTACCCGTGGTATTATCGGACTGGTCAATAAGGGTCAACCCAGGAAACCAGATGACTGGGGTTCACTTCGTGCATGGGCATGGGGTGCAGCACGTGGCTTGGACTATCTTGAGAACGATCCTGCAGTTGATGCAAAGCATGTGGGTATTGAAGGAGTTTCCCGATATGGTAAAGCGGCATTGGTAACTATGGCTTTTGAGCCAAGGTTTGCGATGGTGCTTGTCGGATCATCAGGTAAGGGAGGAGCTACACTGCATCGCCGTGTTTTTGGTGAAGCTGTCGAAAATCTTACCGGTCCGGGTGAGTACCACTGGATGGCAGGTAACTATATAAAGTACGGTGCTGAGGAGTCATCGTTTGGAAGCATGAATGCAAGCCATCTCCCGGTAGATTCGCATCAGTTGATAGCCTTGTGCGCTCCCAGGCTGACCTTTATCAGCTATGGCATTCCTGAAAAGGGAGATGCAAAATGGCTCGACCAGCAGGGAAGTTATATGGCCACAATAGCCGCGGGACCTGTTTTTAAGCTCCTTGGTGCAAAGGATCTTGGTGTTTCAAACGATTATATGAAAGAGAAGATGCCTCCTGTCAAAGTGGGTATGCTCAATGGTGAACTGGCCTGGCGTCAGCATGATGGAGGACATACGGATACACCAAATATCAGTTACTTTATAGACTGGTCAGAAAATAAATTCTAAACAAATTTTCCCGGGACTCGGGAAACGGCATAAAGAATGGTAATGCTTTAATAAAAATATTCAAGCATTTTTATTTTATCTGAAAACAATAATGATCTGAAATCATAAAATATCAGGAAAGATGTGCATTTTTTTATTAATTTTTGGCTATATTAAAAAAAAATGGTAATTTGGGGGTTTATGATAATCGTAATAATAAACTAAACCCGATTTTAAAGTGAGTCAATTACATTTTTTTAATCACTTAATATTAACCTTAAAATCTATGCCTATGAAGAATACTGGACTAACCTAAATCTAATTTTACTTTTATCTCGCTTTTGTTTTTTTTGATATTTTTTGCAATCGATTGCAATTTATTGAAAACTTGGTATAATTAATTTTAATTTTTACTTATGAAAAAAACAAGTCTTATTTTATTAACAGATTTGAAATCTTACCCGGGAAAAACGGGCAGGATTTGCAAATTCTGGATTTTTGTAATCTTTTTCACCTTTTTAGGATTATCCGGGTTTAATGTAAGTGCGCAGGATTCTTACTCAGCTGATGTGGGTAATTTAAAACTAGTCAGCTCTTTTACCGATCAAAATATTGCTGAAGTCATTGATCAGCAGCGCACGATAACCGGTACTGTTAAAGATGAAAATGGCGATCCTCTCATTGGTGCTACAGTACAGATTGTGGGTACAACAATTGGTACCCTTACCGATACTGATGGTAACTTTTCAATAGAGCTACCTAATGAGGATGCTGCGTTGATGTTTTCCTATGTGGGATATGTCACACAACAGGTACCAGTAGCCGGAATGACAACAATTGATGTTGTTCTTTCATCCACACTGGAGAGTCTTGAGGAGATTGTGGTGGTAGGATACAGTACTCAGAAAAGGGCATCTATTACCGGTGCTGTGAGTGTTGTCAAGGGTGACGCTGTAGCAAAAATCCCGGTAGCAAATGTTACCAATTCACTGGCAGGTCAGATTTCAGGTGTGATCACCAGGCAGGTTGGTGGAGAGCCCGGCAGGGATGACTCTGAAATCTATGTCAGGGGTGTTGCCACTACCGGTTCAGGTGTTCCCCTTATCGTTATTGACGGTATAGTGAGAAGCCGTGCTGAGTATAATGCCAGTCGCCAAAAATATGTTCTTGTAAGTAACCTGAACCAGATTGATCCTTCGACCATTGAATCGGTTACCGTACTCAAAGATGCTGCTTCAGTTGCACAATACGGAATGGCAGGTGCAAATGGTGCTGTACTTATTACCACAAAATCAGGAGCAGCAGGCTTGCCGACCCTGACATTTAATACTTATTATGGCTGGCAGAAACCCACATATTATGCGGATTTGCTTAACGCTGTTGATTATATGACACTTCGTAATGAGGCAGTTATCAACGATAAGGGGCCCAGCGCTACCTTACCTTTTGATCCGGCAGTTATTGCGGATTATACAAATCTGCATGCCAATGATCCTGACAAATATCCTGACAGTGATACCTATGACCTGGTCAATTTCAACATACCAATCCAGAAGCATGATATTCAGATTTCAGGAGGTACAGAGAGGCTGAAATATTTTGCAGGTTTGGGTTATTATGGTCAGGCTGGTCTGTTTGATAAGGTTAATTATAAGAGATATAACTTTAGTTTAAACCTTAATGCCGACGTCACTAACACTACAGCCATATCAGCTTCTTTCATCGGTTCTTATGAAAGAAGGAATGACCTGGATGTTGCATCATCGGCAAACCAGCTTTTCAGGAATGGTTACAAGTTCATCCCAACAGAGGCAATAAATTATTCTAATGGTCTTTGGGGCCAGTTTGCAGGTAACTCACCTGTTGCAGTACTCAAAGGTGACGGTTATGAATTTGACGATAATAATACTATCCTTACCTCACTGACTATTGAACAGCAACTTCCTTTCATTAAAGGATTAAGTGTTAAGGGAGTATTTAGTTATGATGCAAGATTATTATATTCTAAAGGATGGCATACGCCTTTCTATTATTATATAATTGACGACATCAATGCCACTCCACGTACATGGTCACAATCTATATCCACACAGGAGGGCAATGTTCCGGCATATACATACCTGACTCAGAGAGATTCAAGATGGAGGACTTACACCTACCAGGCTTACCTTAGTTATCAACGTTCGTTCGGCCTGCACAATGTTGCAGGTCTGTTGGTTGCAGAATCAAGAAATGGTGATTATGATTATCTGTATGCACGCAGGAATAATTTTGCTGTCAGCATAGATGAGCTGAGCCTTGGTAGTTCCAACAAAAATGATTATGACAACGGAGGTTCGTCATCAGTAAACGCCCAGATAGGGTATGTCTACAGTTTTAGATGGAACTACGACAACAGATATATGTTCGAAGCATCAGGCCGTTATGACGGGCACTACTATTTTGCACCAGGTAAGAGATGGGGATTTTTCCCAGCTTTCTCGGCCGGATGGAGAATTTCGGAAGAGAGTTTCATGGGCAATATTGCCTGGCTCACTAACCTGAAGCTGAGGGCATCATGGGGTAAATCAGGTAATCTTGCCGGAAACCCATATCAGTATCTTTCAGGTTATACACTTGAAGGAAACGGTTATGCTTTCGGAAGCGGAACTATGGTTCAGCATGCTCATGTCGATACTGAAAGTAACCCGAATATTACCTGGGAAATATCTCAGAAATCAGACATAGGTTTTGAGGTCTCCTTGTGGAGGGACTTAATAACCATCGAAACAGATTTCTTCTATGAAAAGAGATCCGGTATGTTACTAAGCCCTGCCATAACTGTCCCTTTTGAATACGGTTTGAATCTGGCAGAGGAGAATGCAGGTAAAATGGACAACTACGGTTTTGAATTGGCTGTGGGCTCAAGGAAAGATTTCCAAAACGGTCTTTATTTGAATATAGTTGGAAATATCAGCATAGCCAAAAATAAAATGGTTGAAACATTCGAAACTGCTGCCACTTACGACAATCCAAACCGCAGGCGTACGGGAAGAGCTTACAATACTGTATTTGGTTATAAAACACTCGGTTTCTTCTCAACAGATGAAGACATAAACGGCGATGGCATAATCGACAGGGAGTCCTGCATCCGGGTGATATCAAATACGAAGATGTCAGCGGTCCGGACGGGGTGCCTGACGGTGTAATCGACAGTAATGACGAATGTGTGATTGGCTATCCTCAGGATTATCCGTTGATGATTTTCGGATTTTCCGGAACTGCCAACTGGAAAGGATTTGATTTCAGTATGTTCTTCCAGGGAGCAGGGATGACCTCATTCGATACTCAAAACTTTATGACATTACCATTCCTTAACAACAATAGTAATGCCGATTATGAATATTACAACGATCACTGGACCCCGGATAATCAGGATGCCAAATACCCGATCTGCTGGCCAAGTCCGGTTGCCAACATGACACAGGCAAGTGATTTCTGGCAGAAAAACGCTTCATACCTGAGACTAAAGAATACCCAGTTTGGATATACACTACCGACATCAGTATTACAGAGACTAAAGATCCAAAGTATCAGGGTCTATCTGGCAGGCCAGAATCTGATAACGATCAGTGGCCTTAAATTTATGGATCCTGAGGCACCTTATAATCGTACTGATGGTACTGGTTATCCTACGATGAAGTCATATACTATTGGTGCAAATGTGACCTTCTA
>CAZOZU010000027.1:9863-11364 GCA_964584355.1 uncultured Rikenellaceae bacterium | reverse complement strand
GACAAAAAAGCTTTGAGCATGGCAGGTAAAATAAAAACAGCCTCGGGTAATTACATCAAGGCTCTTGAATATTTTTCAGAGAATCTCAGATACCACCCAAATGATCCGGAATGTTATGTCGACAGGGCCGATGCATACCTGTTATCACGCTCGTGGGAGTGGGCCAGGAATGATTATAGCATGTCGCTCGACCTTGATCCTTCAAATTCAGAGGTCTGGCTTAATAAAGGCATTACACAGCTTAAATCAGGCAAAACGGAAGATGCATGTCACGATTTCAGGAAGTCATTTAACCTGGGAAATAGAAGGGCAACAGAATATATAAGTAAATACTGTATTAAATAGGTGGGTGGCACGCGGCTCGCGGCATACGGTTGAACCCTGTACCCTTTATCGTATATGTTTTTTTATTCGTTCAAAAAGAACGTGAGGTTTGAACGGTTTCAAGATATAATCATTGATCTTGAGTTCATCGATCTTGTCGTGTGTCTCCGACATTATTGCAGCTGTAAGAGCCACGATAGGAATATCTTTGATTCTAGGATCCTTTGATTTTCGTATTATCCGGGTAGCTTCGATCCCATCCATAACCGGCATATGCAGGTCCATCAGTATGAGGTCAAAATCCTCTTTTTCCAGAAGCTCAAGTGCCAGCTGTCCGTTTTCAGCAAGTGTCACAATAGCCCCCCATCCTATAAGAAATTTGTTGGCTACAAAGAAGTTTACTTTATTATCTTCCGCAACAAGGATACGTTTACCTTCAAGACCAACATATGATTCTTTTATTTCTCCTTCTATATAACGCTCTCCTTTAGCAGGTAGTTCGAAGGTAATATTAAATGTAAATGTTGATCCTGCATCGGGTTCACTTTCCAGTTTTATTATACCACCCTGTAATTCAACGAGTTTTTTGGTAATTGTAAGGCCCAGTCCTGTTCCCCCGAAATACCTTGTAGTATCATGTGATGCCTGTGAAAAGCTTTCAAATATTGAGGTATGTTTTTCTATGGGTATGCCAATGCCTGTATCCTTAACAGCAAATTCCAGGTGTGCCTTGTTATTTTTTCTTTCCAGTTCCCTTATAGAGATTGTTATCCCTCCCTCATTGGTAAATTTGAGTGCATTTGAAAGGAGATTTGATAGTATCTGGTTGAGCCTGATTTGGTCGCCAATAACCTCTTCCGGTAGTGTACCCTCTTTTCTGATATCAAATTCAAGGTTTTTGGCCTTTGATCTGAAGGAATATGATCTCATAATCTCCTCCATGAAGTCATTCAGTTTAAAAACTGTCTGCTCAAAGATTATCTTGCCCGATTCAATCTTATTATAATCAAGTACATCATTAACAAGAGTCAGGAGATGATTACCTGAAAATCTCAGGGTTTTGATATAATCCATCTGATCTTCACGGGGTTCACTTTGAAGCAAAAGGTTTGTTATTCCAATTACCTCATTAAGAGGAGTTCTGATCTCATGGCTCATTGTCGACATAAAGATCTGT
>CAZOZU010000027.1:0-9853 GCA_964584355.1 uncultured Rikenellaceae bacterium | reverse complement strand
TTGGATTGTGCCGCCTCTTCAGCTTTTTCACGTGCAGTTACCAGGTTATCGAGCATTATCTTTCGCTGGATGGCAATAGCTATCTGGTTTGCAATAAAATCAAGTACATAGAGGTCATCCTGGGAAAATTTGTCTTCATTATTATAATCCTGAAGGCACATCACACCAATGATATTATCTTCCACTTTTAACGGGACTCCCATCCATACTTTGCAATCTGTGCCAACCAGCTCAATATCACCTGATTCTTCGAGTTCCTTGAGGTCTTTTTCTTTCAGCAATACCGGTTTATTATTTTTTATCACCCAGCCTGTTATAGTCTTTTTTACAGGTATTTCCTGGAAATTGTCTTTTTCATCTGCAAAGAAGGGGAGGGAAAGGGTTTCTGATTCCCTGTCATAAAGTGCAATAAAGAAGTTATTAGTATCCCAGATCTTATTAAACTCTTCTACAATAACCGGGTATATCTCTTTGATACCCATTTGATTAAGTGCAGCTGAAGAGATGTTGTAAAGTATCTCCTGAAGCAGCATATTTTTCTTTGCGATAGTTATATCATGGTAAATATCGATTATAGCTACAGGTTCATCATTGACAATAATAGCTGTCCCAATAACTGAGACATCAATCCTGTTCCCAAATTTGTCTTTTCTTATCGTTTGACTTATCACCTTGTTATTCTGAGATTTGATATCTTCTATAGATATCGTTTCATTTTTCAGGTCATCAGGAACAACAAGGTCATTAATATTCTGATTTATGGCTTCTTCGTTTGTATATCCGAAAAGCTCCGTAAACTCTTTGTTAATAATGGAGATTTTGTCGTTGATATCAGTAATTACAATTGCTTCAGGAGCAGAATCTATAAGATGTTCAAGAAATGCTTTTTCCCTTATTATCTGGTCTTCATATTTTTTATATCTGCTCAGATTTAAAAGAGTGCCCCTGTATCCTACTTTCCTGCCTTCATGAAATACTCCGAATGAATGGGTTAATATAGGTACTGTGGAACCATCTTTTTTCCTGACAATGTATTCATTACTTGGCATATCCGCTGTTGACTCTATCGATTCGAGATTTGCCATCATTTTCTTGTAGCTGTCAGGAAATAAATCTGAGATATATAATTGCTTTTTGAGATCCTCCTTGGTTAATCCGAAAAGATCCAATCCAATCTGATTTCCATATGTTATCCGGCCTTTAAGATCAAGTTCATAGATTATCACTGGCAGCATTTCAGCAAAAGTATGGAATAGTTCTGCCTGCTTATCGATATCATCCCTTTTCTTTTGCTGGTTACCAGGTTCCCAGGTTATAACAAAATTACCTGAAGTAAGAATAAATGCCATATAATACCCGTCGGAGTCGTCTCCTGCTGGAGAAACAGCTAATTTATGAGCCTCTCCTGTAATATGCGCATAGTGCAATAATTCCACCAGCTTTTTACGTTTTCCCAATGGTGTCTCTTCGATGTTCTTTCCACAAACTTCATTTTTATCAACAAACTCTACCTCTTCAGCTTTGCTGTTCATTTCGATTAAATAGAAATTGTTATTCTCATCTGCGCTGAAAAGGGCTAGATAACTGCTGATTGTATTGAAGATCTCTTCCAGGATAGTACCCTGGCTCTCCCTTATTATGATATTCTTTTTTGTACTGATCGGAGAATAGACTGTCATCAGATATTTTTCATTATCGAGCAAAATTGTCTCAGCCGAAAATAGAAACTGTTTTTCTTCTCCGGTTTTTGTTTTGAGTGTGATAACCAGATCTTTTATTTTCTTAAGCTTCGATATAAGTTTTATGTATTTGTTACTCTCCTCAATATCAGTAAAGAGTCGTAAATCTTCAGGTGTATGTCCAATGATTTCATTCTTTTTAAAACCGAGTATATCCAGGAAAGTAGTATTAACATCCACGAATTTTCCGGTTTTCAGTAAAGAAAGGGCCATCGGATTGGGTGCTGAATGAAAAATCCTGAATATCATATCATTGGAAGCAGTTTCCTGGTTTTTTATTTGTATACGAAGATCCTTAAGCTCACTCTCAAGATTTTTATTAACCTCGGCTAATTTTTTGTATTTCTCTTTATAATCCATCGGAGATAATTACTAAACTCAGTTGCAAAAATAACAAAAATGAACTGTTTTATTTCTTTTTGTTCTGTCTGGTATAATATTTACAAAATTCGGAGATTCCACACTGACTACAAAGAGGATTTCTGGCTTTACAAATGTACCTTCCATGCAATAAAAGCCAGTGATGAGCTCTATGAATAAGATCAGCTGGAATATGTTTTGTTAGCTGCTCCTCAGCATGCAGTGGTGTTTTGGCATTTCTGGTAAGACCTATTCTGGCGGATACCCTGAACACATGAGTATCTACTGCCAATACTGGTTTCTGATACACGACTGATGCAATCACATGAGCTGTTTTCCGGCCTACTCCAGGCAGCCTCTGGAGTAGAAGCGGATCAGATGGGACTTTACCTTTAAATTCATTCGAAAGCATTTTAGCCATTCCGGAGAGATGTTTTGCCTTGTTATTGGGATAGGAGCACGATTTGATGTATTCAAATATCTCTTCCTGCCTGGCTTTGGCCATCGATTTTGCATCAGGATACCTTTTTAAAAGTGCAGGGGTAATCATATTAACCCGTTTGTCAGTACATTGCGCCGAGAGAATAACCGCCACAATCAGCTGATAGGGATCCCTGTAAGTCAGCTCCGTCGCAGCAACAGGCATGTTCTGAGAGAAGTATTCAATTATTAGTTTATATCTTTCCTGTAAAGTCATTTTTGTAATTACCTATCATAGGGTGGGAAAGTTAAGGATTTTTATCTTTGCATAATTAATTGTATGGAATGAGAATTGTTATTAACTCTATACCAATTGATTCTTTCCGGAGATTTTATAGCTTTACCTGATTTAATTTGGACTATTGGAAAGGATAATTGTAAATACTACAGATGTAGTCTCTGAAATCATCATCGGTGCAGATTGGAAAGAAACCCTGCCTCTTTTACCTGTTGAGGGAACCATAATAATTACCGACAGTAATGTAAACCGTATTTATGGTATTGAATTTCCAGGATATCCGGTTCTTGAGATCAAACCGGGGGAAGATAGTAAGAGTCTTCGGGAAATAGAAAGGTTGTCAGAAAAATTCTTAAAGGCAGGAATCGGACGCTCAGGTTTTGTTTTGGCAATAGGTGGTGGTGTTGTATGTGATATTGCAGGATTTCTTTCTTCCATATTCATGCGCGGGATAAGATGCGGATATATTTCCACAAGCCTCCTGTCGCAGGTTGATGCCAGCACCGGAGGGAAAACAGGTGTTAACCTGGGAAAAATCAAAAATGTAATAGGCAGTTTCAAGCAACCTGAATTTGTAATTTGCGACACTTCAATGTTGCAGACACTCCCTGATGAGGAATATCTTTCAGGCCTGGCTGAACTGATTAAAACAGGACTGATAGGAGATACTACAATAATAGAAATGCTGGAAAATAATTACTCTGAGGTTATTAAAAGAGATAAGGAGGTTCTTTCAGTTCTTGTTACACGGGCAGTTAAATTTAAAGCATCAATAGTATCACAGGACGAGAAGGAGAGCAGCATAAGACGGATTCTTAATTTTGGCCATACATTCGGACACGCACTGGAACTGCACAAGTCATTAAAACATGGCTTTGCAGTGGCATCAGGTATGGAGTTGGCTGCTGTTTTTTCTAAATTAAAAGGACTTATAAGTAATGAAGAAACAGGGAGAATAATTTATCTTCTCAATAAATATAAGCTCCTGAAGGAGTATAATATGCCAGTCGATAGAATAGAGGAGCTTACCATACATGATAAAAAGAGAACCGGCACTGATATTTACTTTGTTTTCCTTGAAAGTATTGGCAAAGGTGTTGTAAAGAAAGTGCCACTTAAGGAAGTAATTGAATTTTACAGGCAGCACAACGATAAATAAAACAACTATGAATTCATTTGGGGAAGTATTCAGAGTATCCGTTTTTGGAGAATCACATGGTAGGGTAACTGGCGTGACTATTGATGGTTGTCCACCCGGAATTGCTATTGAACCTGAGGATTTTGTTCCGGACCTGAGCAGAAGAAAGAGCGGGTCTGTAGGTACAACCTTACGGCAGGAGGCAGACCTTCCTGAGATTCTCAGCGGTGTCTTTAACGGTTTTTCAACAGGAACCCCCATTACAATAGTCACCCGTAATAAAGATACTGATTCTACAGCTTATGTTGAATTTGGTGATGTACCACGTCCCGGACATACAGACTTTACAGCAAATATAAAGTACTTTGGATATAGTGATATGCGTGGCAGCGGACATTTTTCCGGACGGATAACCTGGGGACTTGTTATTGCAGGTGTTATAGCTAAAAAATTAACCAGCCAGATGGAATTTTCTGCTAAACTTATCTTAGCAGGAGGGTCTGAAGATATTGAAAATGCTGTAAAAGAGGCACTTGCCAGGGATGATACAATAGGAGGAATTATTGAATGCATTATAACAAATCCACCACGGGGACTGGGAGAGCCATTTTTCTATTCCATCGAATCGGCTCTAAGCCATATAGTGTTCTCAATCCCTGCAATAAAAGGGATTGAATTCGGTTCCGGATTTGCATCGGCGTCAATGAGTGGATCTGAACATAATGATCCTTTTATTGATGAAAATGGAAAAACAGCAACAAATAATGCGGGTGGCATAAATGGCGGGATAAGCAACGGGAACGATATAGTATTCAGAGTAGCAGTTAAACCGACCTCATCAACTGGCATTGAGCAAAAAACATTCAATTTCAAAAGAAAGATGATGCAAATCCTTAAGATAAAGGGGCGGCATGATACATGTATTGCACTGCGTATGCCTGTGATTATAGAGGCAGCAGCTGCAATTACCTTTGCCGACCTTATGATGATTGATCGTGGAATATATGGTGTAAGGGAATAATTATGTACTTATACCTTAAAGTTTTTTGTCTGCTTTAATTACCAGCGCTTCCCCTGTTAATTTTGTGATCCTGAACCTGTTATCTATTCTGTCACCAACAATCCATACTATATCTCCTGCTGATTCCATTATGAGTTTCTTTTCTTTATCTATAATGGAATATTTACAATCAACAAAATAATCACTCAACTTTTTCCTCTTCGTCATTCCAAGGGGATAAAAATAATCACCCGGCTGCCATTTTCTTATTATGAGCGGAAAAGAGACCTTTGATGAATCGAGACAGGCTATTTCAGGATCTTCTGGGATAGAGTAACTACTTGATATTTGATATAAGCCGGCCGACAATATAAAGGGTAACATTCTTAATTCAGCTATGCTGTTTATTTCAAAAAACTCATTTTGTTTATCTTTCAGTGCGGATATTATCAATTGACCTCTGTTCTTGAGAATCATGTGTGAAACGGTATAAATATGGCTGCCTGTATTACCTTTAATAATATTGAAAAGATCTTTCAGGGTTGTCTCTGTTATTCCAAAGGGTTTCAGGAGCTCATAGATGAGAGTGTTGTTATTTAAATAAGGCTCCAGTAATTTAATATCAATGATAAAATTATTGTCTTTCTCACAGATAATATTTTGTCTTATTTCATCTATAAAATAAGCGACGATATTATTTATTCCGCTTAACCTTTTTGCAGTCTCATTCAGCGTGGTTTCAACAGAAGGATTTATATCTTTTAGAACAGGTATAACCTTATGCCTTATCTTATTGCGGGTATACTTTGTTTCTATGTTCGAACTGTCCTCACGGTAACTGATATTGTTATTATTACAATATTTTTCAATGTCTTTTCTTGTTGCAAAGAGCAGAGGTCTGATTATCTTGCCTGATGACGGTTTCATACCTGTGAGTCCCGCAATACCTGTTCCTCTTGTAAGATTAATGAGCAATGTTTCAATATTATCATTCAGGTTATGTGCAAGTGCTGTAACATTAAAACCTTTTTCATTCATGATATCTTCAAACCAGGCATATCTTAAATTCCTGGCAGCCATCTGGATTGAAATTCCATTTCTGGCAGCATATTCCTTTGTGTCAAAGCGTTTTGAATAGAAGGCGATATCATATTCTTCAGCAAATTTTTTAACCAGTATCTCATCCATATCAGCCTCTTTACCACGAAGGCAAAAATTGCAATGGACGATGCCCGTCTCAATACCTGCCTTCAGAAAAAGATCAGCCATCACCATTGAATCAATACCTCCACTGAGAGCCATAAGGACTCTGTCGCCCTCGTTAACTAGCTGGTTTCCTTTAATATATGATAAGAAATCTTTCAGCATGGAATTTCCTTTTGGTGATTATTGGTATATTAACAGTGAAGGTGGTCCTGGTTCGAAGTTATCAGGTCTTAACAACTGTTCTCCTGAAACCAGGATATAATTGACCCTGGAATAATCAGGCAGGTTTGGAAAATAACCAAGCCTGATTTGTAATGTATTAAAAACAAGGTTATCATTTCGTATCCTGATGCCCAGTCCTACACTTGATAATACCTCTCCCTGTCTTACAAATTCGTTTGTTCCGAACAGAAATCCAAGATCTGCAAATCCGAAGAAGGCGAATCTGAATCCATAGTAATTAGAAGGGCTGAAAAGAACTGACTCAAGGTTTATTGCAAATCGTTGTCTACCGTTTACAGAGTCATTTTTAAAACCCGAGAAACCATCTTCACGGGTAAATGCAAGACATTCATCGGAGTATCTGTCAAATCCTCTTGTATAATCGACTTTAACAAAATTCCTGATCCTGTATCTGCCGAGGTACAACAGATTTGATATAAAATCTGTTCTCAATGAAAGAATCCCCTGTTCGGTCTGGCCTTCATTGATAAAAGCTGCTATACCTGCTGAGCTGTAAAAGTACCCTATATTTTTTATCGATTCACCCAGTGCTAATTTTGCTCCTGTATATATTCTGCGTTTGAATTCATTAATCTCTCTTCCGGCTGTCAGATTTATTAATCCCCCGTATGGTATATCTTCAGTTCGTCCATATCCGTATATAAGATTAGTTTTATAATACCTCTGAACCGAAAAAGAAACAGAACCCATGAATATCCTGTATTTCTGGAGGTGATGATATGAATCGGGCATTATTATGGGATGATTGAATACATTATTGTTAGTATACCTGACACCAAAAATCAGTCTTGTTACAGATTTTCTGTTCAGGAGAAAGGAGCGTGCGAGCCAGTAGTCCTGAAAATTATATTTCAGAGGTTCAGGAACAGGCAGAGTATCAAGATCTTCGCTTGTGAACATCTCTCTTATTGATATACCTCCGGCATATTTTGTGGCTGAGCTTACCAGTTTGCGTTGAAGATTAAAACCAAAAGTCTTTTCACCAAGTCCATCAAAATAGAAAAGCCCCAGGTTAGCAAATGATTTTGCGATATTATTGATATTGTATTCAAAGCCAAAACCCGGGGAATCAGACATATCCTCATTATAAGGCATATTGAACCTGAATTCATGTCCCATACCGAAAATATTCTTTTCAAAGAGTGAAGCTGATCCTTTTTTAATACTGCTGTAGTTGTAAGAGGCAGCAAGAGAATAAATATCTTTTGTTACAACCACAATATCAACCTCCTCCTCAGAAACGGGGATTATTATTATCCTTGAATCATCAATGTAGGGTAACTGCCTGATAATTCTTTCATTATCACTGATGATTAACGGAGAAAGAGTGTCTCCTTCAGAAAAGAGGAGGTTTTTACGGATTATTTGTTCCCGGGTGTTTATATGAGTTGCATTTAATAGTTCTTCTAATTTATTAGGGTTAAAAGAGAGTGGATTATTAATGTTGGAGCCGAAGACATTAAGCCTTTTTACCCCAATATTTCTTATTCTTCTTCCGGAATATGGCAGATAGTTACTTTCACTTGATCCTGTGATCTCTTTTTTTGAAGACAATTCATGAGATACAATAAGGAGATCATACAACGTCTTGGTTATAAGTAATCTTGATGCTTTAGCTTCCAGAGAATCATAGAAGATGGGAGCCGGATTATCTGTTGAGATAGCAGATGGCAATGGAGAATCAGGGGTATTAAGAAAGGTGCCGGACACATAAGGCTGGGTAATATCCCCGATTTTGAATATTGAATCGGAACTAATCCTGGGGATTGTCTTTGTATCCGTCTGGTTTTGGGAATTCAGGTGGTTGTTGAAACACAGAAATGTCAACAAAATAAAAATACGGATGATCTTCTGTATATCTCTTTCATACTCCACATCAGGTTTTATTTAAATTTTTTTCAAGAACATCATCTGAATTAAACTGGAATCCCAGCCGTTTACCGGTAATTACCCGTGAGTGCTGTATCTTTGCTTCTGCCTGTCCTACAGTTGCAATTTTGACAGTATCATAGGGAGGTACCAGTAGATCAAATTCCAGAGTATACTGAATTGCTGTTGAAATAATTACCTGTAATGCCTGTTTTGTTATTTCTTCATTCCCGTAGTTGGAGAAGAGCATTCCCATCTGTCTTTTACCTTCAACAAAATATTGTTTTTCATGATTGATGAATATTCTGGCAATAAGATAGCCGAGGTCATCCTGCCTTGAATATTTGATCGAATCAAATAAGAAGTTATAGATGTTTATTATTCCCGAGTATGCATTGTATTTGTTTTTCTGGATGTAAGCTGTCTTCCATGCCGGATGTTCCCTGTCGAACTGGAATATATTCGAGTGCATGCTGAAAAACAAAATATCACCTGCCACTTTTAACTGGGCATCAAAACTACTTCTGTCGGTATATTCCAGTTTTACTCTCGGATCAATATTTCCAAGATTGCCGTTTACACCTTTAGCAAAACTTTTCAGGATCTCTTTAATGATACAGAATGATTCCAACGTGTTGTCATAAACCTTTTGTTTGAGAACAGATTTCTCTTTAATAGTGTTTATGATGTTTTGCTTCTTTTCTTTGATATCTGTCATGGCATGGTTGGTTTAAGCACCTAAATTTAATAATTTTGAAGAGAATAATGCAGGCAGTTTCTATTTTATCAATATCCTGAAATTAGTATGATAAAGCAAAGAGCACCCTTCTTTTTGATGGTTTGCCTGAATATATACATTTACCATCCTCTTCGGCTGTATCAAATGGGATGCAACGTATGGTTGCCTTTGTCTCATTCTTTATCTTCTCTTCTGTTTCGGCTGTACCATCCCAGTGAGCCATGATGAATCCTCCGGTTTCATTCAGTATTTTCACGAATTGATCCCAATTATCAGGATAGAATGTATTTTTCTTTTTGAATTCAGCTGCTTTGTTGTAAATATTCTTCTGAATATCATTAAGAAGAGTAACTACATGATCAACAATATTTTTTGCTGGCAGGTTTTTCTTCTCCATAGTATCCCTGCGGGCAATCTCAATAGTTTCTTGTTCCAGGTCGCGAGGACCTATAACCAGGCGAACAGGTACTCCTTTAAGTTCATAATTGGCATATTTCCAACCGGGAGTGTTATTATCACGGTCGTCGTATTTAACTGATATACCTTTAGATACCAGTTCTTCACGGATCTTATGGGCTCTTTCGTTGATGCGACTCAATTGTTCAGAATTCTTAAACACAGGGATTATCACCACCTGAACAGGAGCAAGGCGGGGAGGCAATACCAGGCCGTTATCATCAGCATGAGCCATTACCAGGGCACCGATCATACGTGTTGATAATCCCCATGATGTTGCCCACACATAATCGAGTTTTCCGTTTTTATCAGTAAACTGAACATCGAAAGCCTTGGCAAAATTTTGTCCCAGGAAGTGGCTGGTTCCTGCCTGAAGTGCTTTCCC
>CAZOZU010000026.1:0-11621 GCA_964584355.1 uncultured Rikenellaceae bacterium | reverse complement strand
GCTGCAGCTGGCCTTTCCCTTGCTGGTAAGTTTCCTTTATATGCAGCATCTTCAGTAAAAGGTAATCAACTACCCCGATGGAAGGGTTTCAATCTTCTTGATCTCTTTTCGCCGATTCCACCGCGCAACCCTGCCGGTGGCAACCGGACCACAGAAGAGGATCTTAAATGGATGGCCGACTGGGGCTTTGATTTTGTGAGGATCCCGATGGCCTACCCTAGATATCTTTCATTTGACCGGTCACGCGACATAATGAAAGAGGAGATATGCAACTTTGATGAACATGCTCTGGAAGAAGTTGACAACCTGATATTTATGGCACATAAGTACGATCTTCATGTGAGCTTGAATCTTCACAGGGGACCCGGTTATTGCATCAATGCAGGATTCCATGAACCTTTCAACCTGTGGAAAGACAAGGAAGCCCGGGATGCCTTCAATGCACACTGGTCAATGTGGGCTGAACGTTACAAATCGACCTCTCCTGAAAAGCTCAGCTTCGATCTGCTGAATGAACCGGCATATATAGAGGATATGAATGATCAGTTTGCACAAAAAGGACCGGTACCCGGTAACATCTACAGAGAAGTTGCTGAAGGAGCAGCTAAAGCTATCAGAGCAGTAAATCCCAACCGTCTTATAGTGGCCGACGGAAACGGCGGTGGAAATAGTGTGATACCGGAAATTGAGGATCTGAATCTTGCACAGAGTTGCCGCGGATATTACCCTGGGCTGGTCTCACACTACCAGGCTTCATGGGTATGGGAAGATCCGTCACAGGCGCCCGTGCCAGTATGGCCCGGGATAATTGACGGCAAAAATTATGGAAGAGAGCAGCTTGAAGAGTTCTATAAACCCTGGATTGAACTTAAAGAGAGAGGCGTTGGCGTACACTGTGGAGAGTGCGGCTGTTATAATAAGACTCCCCATAATGTATTTCTTGCATGGTTTGAGGATGTAATTGATATTCTTACAAACGCGGATATTGGGTATGCACTATGGAACTTCCGCGGAGACTTCGGTATCCTCGACTCACGCCGTACAGATATTGAATACACCGACTGGTACGGGCATAAGCTAGACAGCAAACTGCTGGACCTGCTTAAAAAGTATTGATCCTGCCGTTCATTAATGAAACTGGCACTTTCGTTCATTTTTTTTGGAAAAAAAAAGAGTAGTATCCAATTTTGCCGCAAAAAAGATAAAAATGAAGAAAATTTCTTTTGCTGTCTTATTAATCTCTTTACTCTTTCAAAATACCATATACAGCCAGGATGTAATTGATATAAAGAGGCTTGAAGCTGCGGTGGATTTCGATGGCAATCCATCTGAGAATGGCTGGAACAGTCTTGATAAATTTAATTTGGTCATGCACAGGCCAAACTTCGGGAATCCTCCTTCCGAAAGAAGTGAAATTATGTTAGGTTTTGATGATACTTTCCTGTGGCTCGGGGCCAGACTCTATATGAATGATCCTTCAAAAATAAAGGCCGTAACCAAGAAAAGGGATGAAATGTTATTCGATTATGACGCTATCGGTATACTTCTTGATACATATAAAGATAATGAAAACGGACTGGCATTCTTTACAACTCCCACTGGTTCAAGGACAGATTATACAATCTCTAACGATGCAGCCGGTGGTGGAAATCCTTTCGAAAGCTTCAACTACAGCTGGAATACATTCTGGGATGTAAAGACATTTCGTGATGGAGAGGGCTGGTATGCGGAAATGCGGATACCTTTCTCAAGCCTGAAATTCAAGCCTGAGAATGATATGGCTACAATGGGGATTATCATTGTGAGGAACATAAGCGCTAATAATGAAACCGATACATATCCGGTTATTGACCCCAAATATGGATTCATGGCTACAAATAAACCATCTCTGGCAGCAACGATTCGTTTCAAAGGTGCCAGGCCCGAAAATCCTGTTTATGTATCACCCTATGCAATAACCGGATTTTCAAGAGACTGGCGTATCAATGAGACAGGAGATGAATATGATAAACAGGATAAAAAACATCTCAATGCAGGTCTGGATGTGAAATACAATATTAACAGTAATCTCACCCTTGACCTTACGGCAAATACCGATTTTGCACAGGTAGAAGCTGATGATCAACAGGTTAACCTGACCAGATATCCACTTTTCTTTCCGGAAAAAAGGATGTTCTTCCAGGAGCGTTCCAGCCTGTTTAGTTTCAGTCTTGGAGGCTTTACAGATAACTTGTTCTATAGCAGGAATATAGGTATATCAAGGGGGAATCCTGTCAGGATTTATGGTGGTGCAAGACTTACGGGAAGAATAGGTAAATGGGACATGGGTTTTCTTGATATGCAGACAGAAGAGTATGAAGAAAATCCATCTGAGAATTTTGGGGTTCTAAGGATGAGGAGACAGGTCATTAATCAGAATTCATATATAGGTGGAATATTTACTTCGAGGCTTGGAATGAATGGTGATCAGAATTTTGCCTATGGACTTGACGGAATCTTCAGGCTTTTTGGTGATGACTACCTGAATGTAAAATGGGCACAGACTTATGATAGTAAAATGGGTAATAAAATGACATCTCTTGATCCATCATTTATACTGTTAAACTGGGAAAGACGATCTGAGGAGGGTTTTGCATATAATATCAATTACACATACTCTGGGGAAGAGTTCAGTCCCGGAATAGGTTTTATCAGAAGAGGCGGTGTGCAGGGAATTAATACACAGTTGCTTTACGGATGGATACCGGGAGAAAATTCACCATTTTTCAACTACAGTATTTTCGTAAGGGCGAATCGTTATTCGCGTCTTGAGGATGGTCTGCTTGAAGGCATGTCGGTTGAACCGGGATTTGAAATAAACACTAAAAAGAACCTACATGCTGAAATATCACTAGAGTATCAGGAAGAGGGAGTAAATCATGAGTTCCAGCTCTCCGATAGTATCTCCATCACCCAGGGAAATTACAGGTTTACAGGTGTCCAGATGAGAATAGGTACATCCGAAGCCAGAATGATTTCTTTGAGAGGCAATATAAATGCCGGTCAGTTCTACGATGGATTCAGATATGGATTCGAAGCAGAGACAAACTTCAATTTTTCATCAAGCTTTAATATGTCTTTGGGCTATGAATTCAATGCTCTGAGGTTTCCTGACAGAGTAACGAATAATTCGCTGGATATACATTCAGTTAATACCAGGGCCGCATATATGTTCAGCACAAAACTGTCGGCCACTGTTCTTGTACAGTACGTCAACACTGAGGATGAGATGATAACCAATTTCAGGCTGCGGTATAATCCTCGCGAAGGGAATGATTTTTACCTTGTTTTGAACGAATTCAGAGCTTTTTCCGGAAGAAATCAGACACCCTCACTGCCTTCTTTTTTTAACAGGACCATAATGGTCAAATACACGCATACCTTTATACTGTAATTTGCATACAATCACGTATAATACAATAGATTATTATAAATCCGAAATCTGCAATTCGTTCCCGTTCTACGGGATTGGCTTCGCCGAGCTCGCCTTCGGCTCGGTTTCGTCGCTTTGCTCCTCAAATTCCGCAATTCAATCATCCAGTGCCTGGTAAACCATAGCCTTGAATTTATCATGGATCTCACCATGACTCATGGGTAACTGCTGCATAAATATCAGTCCTACAATCCTTTCCTTTGGATCAGCCCAATAGTTGGTTGCGAAATATCCACCCCATGAGAATGATCCTTCCGAGATACCCAGCACAGCCTGGCCTTCTTTGGTCGTGATCTCAAAACCCAATCCAAACTTATTACGACTATGGTTAAGCTCTCCTATCTGGTTTGAGGTGATAAGTTCTACTGTGCGCCTCGAAAGAAATCTTTTGCCATTATACTCACCATTGTTAAGAAGCATCTGCAGAAAAACTGCATAATCATATACTGTTGAGCTCAACCCGGCTCCACCTGAGAAATAGGTTCCCGTCATAAGCGGGTAATCAAAGTATTCATTAGGTGAATATATAACATGGCCCTTTTCATCCTCAGTATTTACCTTTACCAGCCTGTGCTGTTTCTCAGAAGGTAAATAAAAAAATGTATCCTCCATGCCCAGAGGAGTAAAAAGATGATTCCCAAGAAACTCGTCGAGGGGTTCTCCTGACCATATTTCAACAAGATAACCCAGTACATCAACATTCAATCCATAAGTCCATCTTTCACCGGGATTATGTGCCAACGGCAACTTTCCCAGTTCTTTCATCTCTTCTCCTATCACCGATATATCATCTCCAAAACCCGGAGAAATACCTGCTTTTGCATAAATAGCTCTCATCATGGGAGATCCAATCCCCGCATAATCGATTCCGGAAGTATGAGTAAGCAGATCTCTGATAGTTATTTCACGACTTGCAGGTATGGTGGAATATGTCGTATCCTCTTCATTGAATTTATCAAGCACCTGAGGATTTGCATACTCCGGAATATATTTCGAAACCGGATCGTCGAGAAGGAATTTTCCCTCCTCAAAAAGCATCATGGCTGCAATGCTTACAATAGCCTTGGTTTGTGATGCAATACGAAAAATATTGTTGATCCGCATCGGGGTCTGAACATCAATGTCACAAACACCGAATGCCTTGTTATACACTATCCTGCCATCACGGGCTATGAAACCAACGCCTCCGGCTGTCCATCCACTGTCGATACTCTGCTGAAGCATCCTGTCGATGCGATCAAGCCGTTCTGCTGACATATTTACGGATCCGGGAGTTATCTCCTTAAGAACAGGAGCTTTTGTACAGGCTGAAATTCCCAGAATAACAACCAGGAGAATTTTAAAAATCACTAAATTTTTCATAATAATCTATTTTATCGTGTATCTTTTGTCTTCTTACCCACCCCTCCCCGGAGGGGATCTTAATGCCAACTGCCTATTGCCTACTGCCTGACCTTTCCCAGCAGCAAATCCACGAGGTTTTCTGCTGCTTTCCGGTTATCAAAGCTTTCCGGCAGTAAGTCATGATCAATATACTCATTATAGATCCATGGATCGCCTATGGCAAAAATATATCCCTTGCCAAAGGTATTTTCTGCCATCAAAACTTTACCATTCTCCTCCAATACAGCCTTTGCAGAACCTGTCAGGTTAATATCTGAAACCTCTTTTATATAAATCTTTGAGACTCCTTCAAAAAGAGGGTGATCGGGCAGGTCTGTACATGCACCCATCTCCCAGTTATCACCTTCGACACGATGCAGTGTAATAAGATTATATGTAATATCAAATCTTCCCATAAGTTTATTAAGATGTGTAAACTCGCAATTCGGGGCATCATTGGCAAAAACTGCCAGTACTCCTCCCCTCCTGACCCATCTTTCTATAGCTTCAGTATCTTCAGCAAGAATATAATTGGGTGATTTTGATTCGGTTGTAGTATCAGGGTCGACAATAATATAAACATCCAGCCTTTGTAATACAGAGTCCAGCGGCCTTCCTGTCATTCTGATTTCTGCACCCTTGTCAGTAAATATCTTTCCAAACTTTGAATATCCCGACCAGGTAGTGTCGGTCCAAAGGTAATGATACGGTTGTCCGGTTTGTGCATAAATTTCCCTGTTAAACCAGTTGTCGAGCCCCACAACCAACTGATCAGATGTTTTCTGTGAAGAATTACAGGATGTAAATATTATCAGAAGTACAATAAGTCCTTTCAATGTTTTTTGATCTGTTATGGTTGGTTAGTGAAAATTGCCATATCAAAAGTAAGAAACATCTTTAATAATGTGTATTATTAAAGTTTCATATCTTTGATATAATAAAAAGTAAATTGATTTTATTTGTGACTTTTAGAAATATCCATTAATCCTTATTGTCATGAAAAATCTTGCATTATTAGCATTTATCTCAGCCTGTCTGTTAATATTTGCCTGTAACAAGGATGACCGGTCAGAAAGATTCAAACTGCTCACATCACCGATATGGAGAACAGATTCTCTCCTTGCCAATGGTGTTGATGCCACCGGACCCGGACAAATACTGGAGAAATTCGCGGGAGATGCAAAGTTCAGTGAGGATGGCACCGGTTATTTTGGCGATTACACAGGACAATGGAGATTTAACGTGGAAGAGACACAGCTTACTATCATTACTGATTCCCTTCCGCTGCCAATTATAGCTGACATTATAGAATTAACAAGCATTTCATTAAAGATCACAACCGTTGTCCCCAATCAACTTGATCGGGATACACCATTTAATATCAGAATGACATTCAAAGCAAAGTGATGCGTTTCATCCTTGTTGCTACTCTGATTCTATTAAGTCCCGTCTTAAACGGAGCTGCATTAGAGGGCTTCGTGAAAGGAAAAGTAACTGATAAAAATAGCGGAAAACCACTTACAGGAGTCTATGTTATTTATGGGAAAAACCTTGGTACAACAACCGGGCAGGAGGGTTATTACTTTTTAAAAACAGTACCTGGGGAAGTTACCATCTCATTTCAGTTCATCGGATATGGCTCAGTTACGGAAATAGTAACAGTAACCGAGAATGACACTGTAGTGTTGAATATCGGGATGGAGATGAAGGTCAGGGAAATAGACCAGATTGTTATAAGCGCAAATAAAACAGAACAGAAGATTGCCGAGCTGACAGTATCAATGGATATTATTAAAACCTCATTTATCTCCGATAATCACATTACCGATGCACAGGAACTGATAAACAAAACTCCCGGCATCGAGGTAATGGACGGACAGGCATCAGTAAGGGGTGGCAGTGGATTTAGCTATGGAGCAGGAAGCCGGGTACTTGCTCTTATTGACGGCCTTCCAATAGTATCAGCCGATGCGGGAAATATAAAATGGCAGTTCCTGCCGCTGGAAAATATTTCACAAATAGAAATAATAAAAGGAGCCTCCTCAGTTCTTTACGGCTCTTCAGCATTGAACGGAATAATTAATTTCAGAACTGCCGATGCTACAAATATACCATCAACACAATTCTATGCGGAAACAGGAATCTTCGATAAACCAAAAAACCGCAACTGGGTGTGGTGGGATACTCCAAGACTCTTTTCAAGCATCTCATTTTCCCATTTAAGGAAATTCGGGAAAACAGATTTCTGTATTAGCGGCAATCTGCTGGCTGATGAAGGATACAGGAGAATGAACGGCGAGAAACTGGGACGTCTAAGTATAAAATTAAAACATTTCAGTAATAAAATCGAGGGATTATCGTATGGTCTCAATACACATTCGGGCTATACAGTTAAAAGAGATTTTGTTTTATGGGAAAATGCTGAAACAGGAGCTTTAAAACAACAGGAATCTGCTACAATTAAGCTATACGGATGGTTCTTTGCTCTTGATCCATATTTCACACTCAGAAAAAGCAACCGCTATAAACATGATCTGAGAATGCGTTTCCAGACATCATTAAACCATTTTCCTGAGAGTGAAAAAACAAATAGCGATGCTTATTCCCTGTATACTGAATATCAGTTCTGGCATTATCTGACACATTTCATGGATATCACTGCAGGTATTTCGGAAAACTACAGTAACATAATCTCAAACATGTATGACAACCATACCGGTTTGAACCTGGCAGGATTTACCCAACTTGAAGTCCGTCCTTTTAACAGACTTAAAGCTGTGGCCGGATTCAGGATAGAACAAAATTCGCTGGATGGAATTAAAGATAAGATTGTCCCTGTATTCAGGGCCGGAATCAACTGGCAGGTCGCAGATTACACTTTTTTGAGGGCATCATTCGGAGAGGGATACCGCTATCCTTCAATAGCCGAAAAACATGCATCCACAACACTCGGATCAGTGGTAATCTTTGCAAATCCGGGTATAAATCCAGAATCAGGATGGAGCACTGAAGCAGGTATTAAACAGGGTATCAGTCTGGGTGACATTACAGGACAGGCTGATATATCTCTC
The DNA here is from genome assembly GCA_964584355.1 of uncultured Rikenellaceae bacterium. Taxonomy (GTDB): domain Bacteria; phylum Bacteroidota; class Bacteroidia; order Bacteroidales; family VadinHA17; genus LD21. The sequence goes on along the minus strand of CAZOZU010000026.1, from coordinate 3,695 downwards.
TTTATATCTCAGAATATCAATATGATAGAATACTATCTGGCAATTTATACTGATACTGTAACCGGAGTAAGCTCTACAGGATTCAAAGCGACCAATATAGAACAATCGAGGGTATACGGGGGTGAAGTGGAATTAATGCTGACAGGTAACATTGGAAGTGTTAACACCACATTTTCTGGCGGTTATACATATATCTATCCGGTTGAGTTTAACAAGTATACAAATAAAAATACAGGTGTATACCTTAAATACAGGAGGATGCACTCAGGGAAAGTAGCTCTGAACACAGCATGGAAAAGGTTTGATACAGGATTGAACCTCTATGTAAAATCAAAGATACTGCGGATAGATGATTTTTTCCTTAGTGAGGATACAGGAGAAGCTATTCTCCCCGGATTCCCGGGCTATTGGGAAAATCATAATACCGGATATCTTGTTATTGACGGTTCTCTTGGATACAGGTTGAATGAAAGATATACCCTTTCGTTTGCAGTTAAGAATATTACAAACACTGAATATTTGGGCCGCCCTGGTGATATCCAGCCTCAAAGGAGTTATAGTCTTAGGTTTTCGGGTAACCTGTAGATTCATGTACTCACCCCCCAACCCCCTCTCTACTGAAGCAGAGAGGGGGAGTAAGACTCTGTATATAATTGAATATTAGTCTCTTTGATTTAGAAATACAGATATTTTCTTAAGTACCTCATTCATATTTACCAATTCTTCATTTTTTATTCTTAGAACTTTAAAACCCAACTCCATTAACTCTGAATCCTTGTATTTATCGTATTCTTCTGTGTCATTATGGACAGGGCCATCAAGCTCAATTACTACTTTCTTTTCAAAGCAATAGAAATCAGCAATAAAATAATTATATCTGTTCAGATTACCTTTATATAGTATCACATGTTGCCTTAAAAATTTGTATCCGGATAATTTTCGCCCTCTTAGTTCGTGCCATAACATTTTCTCAGACTCAGTCATATTAACCCTGAGGTCTCTCGCATGCCTATTGTTCTTTACAAAATCAAATTTTTTATACTCAGACATATTTATAGAATCCACATTGTAAATATACAAAATCTGATATTTAACAGAAACCCTCCCCTCTTTGCTTTAGCAGAGAGGGGATACCGGCAGCTTGCTGCCGGAGGGGTGAGTATATTCATATTATTTCGTAATTTCACATTTGATATTTTCCATTCCTGACCATCATAATAGTAAATAGGTATGAAAACGACTCTCTCCAAATCATCAGTTCTCGTATTTGTTTTAATGCTTGGTTTTGCATCATGCAAAAAAACAGCTGTTAACGAAGTGAAGATCAATGATTTTGCATCACTGAAATCGGAATTTAAAACACCATCCGCTGAATATACTTCATCTCCATTTTTTGTATGGAACTATAAGATCACAGAGGAGGAGATCGATAATTTCATGCAGGATTTTAAAAATGAAGGTATAGGTCAGGTTTTCGTTCATCCGCGTCCGGGATTAATAACAGAATACCTTTCAGAAGAATGGTTTGAACTCTTCAAACATACCGTAGAAAAAGGGAAAGAGATGGGAATGTCTGTCTGGATATATGACGAAAATTCCTACCCCAGTGGCTTCGCAGGAGGTCATGTTCCCGACCAGATGCCTGAATCATTCAACCAGGGACAGGGACTGAAAATGACAAAGACTGAAACACTTCCTGATAATGCTGATGAATATTACCTCTGTCTGAAAGAGGAAAACGGAACATTCATTGACATCACACATGCCCTTGAGGCTGAAACAGGAAAAACAGGCAGTTATTATCTGTTCTCAAAAACATATTACGGGCAAAGCGACTGGTACGGAGGGTTCTCGTATGTTGACCTTCTCTATCCCGATGTAACTGAAAAATTTCTCGAAATAACAATGGGAGGATACGAAAAACATACCTGTGATGATTTCGGACATACAATACCGGGTATTTTTACCGATGAGCCTCAAATTAATTCTTCGGGTGGCATCCGGTGGACCCCTGACCTGTTCGATATATTTCACGAAAAATGGGAATATGACCTGAGATTGCATCTTCCCTCTCTTTATGAAGAGGTTGGTGACTGGAAAAAGGTCAGACATAATTATACACAAACACTGCTACAGCTTTTCATCGACCGCTGGTCAAAGCCATATTATTCATATTGTGAAGCGAAAGATTTGAAATTCACCGGCCACTATTGGGAACATGAATGGCCGAATATGCGTCCGGGCGGTGATAACATGGCCATGTACGCATGGCACCAGATGCCCGCAATCGATATGCTGTTCAACCAGTTTAATGATTCATCCCCGGGTGCACAATTTGGCAACATACGGTCAGTAAAAGAGCTGGCAAGCGCCGCAAACCAAACCGGCAGGCAGAGAAAGCTGAGTGAAACTTACGGGGGGTCCGGCTGGGAGCTGACTTTTACCGACATGAAACGCAACGGCGACTGGGAATATGCACTCGGTGTAAACTTCTTGAACCAGCATCTTACATATTTTTCACTTGCGGGAGCCAGGAAATATGATTATCCCCCCACTTTCGATTATCACGAACCATGGTGGAATAATTACAGGTATATCAGCGATCATTATTCAAGGCTCTCCATGGCGCTATCTGCGGGAAGACAGGTAAATAATATCCTTGTCATAGAACCAACAACATCAGCATGGCTTTATGATTCTTATGTACTGACTCTGAAAGACAGGAATTATGTCGACATAGGACAATCTTTTACAGAATTTGTAACATGCCTTGAAAAAAGCCAGGTGGAATATGATCTCGGATCAGAAAATATCATCAAAGACAGGGGAACTGTTAAGGGCGGGAAATTGCTTATCGGACATGGCAGCTATTCAACTGTCGTTATCCCGCCTATGACCGAAAACCTTGATGAGGAAACATTCAGACTTATCAGCAGATTCGTTGCCGGAGGAGGAAGGCTGATATGCTTCTCCTGCCCTTTGCTCATCGACGGAACCCGGGATGAAAGACTTGATAAATTCATGGAAATGAATGAAAGTAAAATCCATTTTGAAACTGAATTAAACAAGGAGGTAATTTCAAAATACTTTACCAACCAATATCTCAGATTCAAAGAAGTAAAAGGAGGCCAGCTCTACCATCATCGCAGGACACTTTCTGGCGGACAGCTTCTCTTCGTGGTAAATTCGAGTCTTGAGGGATCAGTTACCGGGTCTGGTACAGCAATAGGAAATAATGTAATTGAGATGAATACGCTCACAGGAGAAATAAACGGATATGAGAATACACCTGAAGGAAAAAATGTCAACTTTGACTTTGATCTGCCTCCTGCAGGAAGCCTTCTACTTTACATACCATTCAAAAAAACAGGCAATTTTGAAGTGCCGGAAAAACCGGTGAACCTTACTGCTATACCCTCTGCCGGGATGACAGTCAGCAGAGAAAGGGAGAATGTCATGACAATAGAATTCTGCGATTTGCAGATTGGTGATGAAGTTATAAAAGATCTTCATAACTATGATGCAACCGATAAAGCCTATAAATATCACGGGTTTAAGGATGGCAATCCATGGAATACATCGGTGCAGTTCAAAACCAGTATCACCGACCGTGATACTTTTGATGCAAATACCGGGTTTACAGCCACTTATCATTTCAATATAAAGGGTAATGTCGATTTTACCGGTATGGAAGC
>CAZOZU010000025.1:0-11700 GCA_964584355.1 uncultured Rikenellaceae bacterium | reverse complement strand
ATTAAACCTTACAAATAGAGATTTTCATGTAACTAAAGCAGAAATAGAGATTATTGTAAATAATGAGAAGGAGAAACTGCTGGGAAACATAAAATACAATCATTCAGGAAATTATTTAATGAGTATAAGAAACAGATCAGGGATTGAAGGAGCTAGAATTTTTATTACACCGGATACAATTATGATAAATGACAGGATAAATAAGAAAATATATTATGGATCGACAAATTATCTAAATAATAAATATGGCATAACAAAAGAAATATTACCAGTTATATTAGGAGATTTTATAGTGAATATTAAGGAAGAAAAAGTAAATGAATGCAAAAAAAACAGAGCATATATAAACGATAGAATAAAAGGAAAAGAAGTCAATTATACTATTGATTGTGGTAAAATGAAAGTGATAGAAGTAACTATATATGATGAAATTACAAAAAAGAATATAGAAATTGCATTCAGAAGATTTGAGAAAACAGACGAATATAGTGTAGCAAGAAATATAAAAATAAAAAGCAATAATAAAGAGGAGCATATAGAAATAAATATTGAAAAATTGAAATTAGGACTGGAGAGTGATATAATATTCATACCGGGAAATAAATACGAGAAAATATTATTAAGATGAAAAAGCTGGTAATATTAGCTGTAATAATTATAATTTACCCGGAAGTAATATCAGGGCAAACAAAGGCAGAGCTCGAAGAACAAAGAAAAAAAACACTCGAGGAAATTGAATATGTAGACAATATGCTGGAGAATACGGAAAAAGAAAAACAGGAAGGTCTAAGTTCATTGAAAATACTAGGAAACAAACTCACACTTAGAGAATCAGTTATTACAGGAATGGGAGATGAAATTGATCTTCTGACAGAACGTATAGAAATTAATGAGATTGGACTGGATATGATGGAGGAAGATCTTATAAGGCTTAAGAAGGACTATTCAAATGCTATTATAAATTTATATAAAACAAAGAAGGGAAATCCTGAAATAGTATATATACTTTCTGCTCAGGACTTTAATCAGGGATACAAAAGATTGAAATACCTGCAACAAATTTCAAGATATAGAAGAAATGAAGCGGAAATAATTATGCAGCTTAAGGAACAGATAGAAATAAGTAAAAACAGACTGCAGGGAGATCTTGATAATATAACCGAACTAAAAGGAAGAGAGGAAAGACAGAAGAACCTGTTACAACAGGAAAGAAATAGAAAACAGAGAATTATAACATCATTGAGTAAGAAGGAAAGGGAATTGAAAAAGGAATTAGATGAAAAGAAAAGAATTGCAAAGAGACTGGAAAATGCGATAGCTAAAATTATTGCTGAAGAGAGTAGAAGAGCAAGAACAACAGATTTAACTCCGGAACAGAGGCTTATTGGTGAAAACTTCCTTGAAAATAAGGGAAGATTACCATGGCCGGTTGAAAGAGGAATAATTACTAATAAATTCGGAGAACATAAGCACCCGGTATTAAAATATGTAACCGAAAATAATATCGGAGTTGAAATAACAAGTTCAGGAAAAACTAAAGTAAGAAGCATATATAGAGGAGAAGTGAGATCAATATTCACTATACCAGGAGCAAATATGACGGTTATTGTAAAACATGGAAATTACATGACAGTATATAATAACTTAATAAATGTAAAAGTAAAAACCGGAGATGTGGTAGATACTAAACAGGAAATAGGAGAAGTATACATAAATCATTCAGGAGAAGAAAATTGTACGATGAAGTTTATGATATTTGCAGAGAAATACCTGGATCCGGAGCAATGGATAGCAAAAATGTAAAAATAATTGAAACAAAATGATCAGGATAAAGTATAAAGAAAATGCCGTTAAAGAATAAATGATAAAAAAAATTCATATAAAATCAAAAGTAGACAACATAAGAACTGTTGAAAATGCTATTGATAATATGACAAACGAAGCAGGGATAAACCAGGATAATTATGGAAAAATACTGGTAGCCACGCTGGAAGCGGTGAGTAATGCTATTATTCATGGTAACAAGGCAGATAAAAATAAAATAGTAGAAATTGAAATAACGCTAAATGACAATAACCTGGTTATAGTGGTAAAAGATGAAGGATATGGCTTCATACCAGATAAAATACCTGATCCAACAAATCCCGAGAATATTGAAGCAATAAACGGCAGAGGTATATTTTTAATGACAAAACTAGCCGATGACATAAAATTTAATAAAAGAGGAAACAGAGTAACTATGAAATTTAAAAACATAAAGACTTGAGTATAATTATCTTTTATGATAATATTAAGTACAGGCTGAAGAAAAGCAAAGAAGCATTAAAAATAATTGAAAAGGTCATCATAAAAGAATCAAAAATTCCAGGTGACCTTTATTTTATTATAACTAATGATAAAGAAATAAGTAAAATTAACAAAGAGTTTCTGCAAAGAGATTCAGTGACAGATGTTATAGCATTTAACTATAATGAAGGAAGAATAATTAATGGAGAAATATATATAAGTAAAGATACAGTTAAACGGAATGCATATAACTATAAAGTTAGTTTAAGAGAGGAGATATTAAGAGTAATGATACATGGAATATTACATTTATGTGGATATAATGATAAGAGTAAAAAAGAGAAGGATATAATGAAAAAGAAAGAAAATGAGTGGTTGGAAAAAGAGAAAGGGAACGGAAGATGGAGTTAAAGTATGATATTATTGTTGTTGGTGGAGGACATGCGGGATGTGAAGCAGCTCATGCAGCTGCAAAAATGGGAGCAAAAACACTTCTGATAACAATGGATATGACAAAGCTGGCACAAATGTCATGTAATCCGGCCATGGGAGGTATTGCAAAAGGACAAATAATAAGAGAAATCGATGCACTTGGAGGAATGAGTGGTTTGATTACAGACAGGAGTATGATACAATTCAGAATGCTGAATAAATCAAAAGGACCTGCTATGTGGAGCCCGAGAGCACAATGTGACAGACAGAAATTTTCAATTGAATGGAGAAAAGCATTAGAAAAAACAAAGAACTTATATATATGGCAGGAAGAGGCAAAAAAACTTATTTTAAAGGGGAGTAAAGTAGAAGGAATAGAAACATCGTTTGGAGCAAAATTTAAAGCAAGATCGATAATATTAACAAATGGGACATTCTTAAATGGAATACTACATGTTGGTTTTAAAAATATAAAAGGAGGAAGAGCTGGAGATGCTGCATCAATTGGACTTAGTGCACAGCTGGAAGAATTAGGATTTAAAGTAGAAAGATTAAAAACAGGGACGAGCCCGAGAATTGATGGAAGAACAATAAACTTTAAAATCCTAAAGGAACAAAAAGGAGATGAAGAACCAGGAAAGTTTTCATATATGTCAGGAAGAAAATACCAGGCAAGACAAAGAAGCTGTTATATTACACATACAAATGAGGAAGCTCATGAGGAATTAAGAAAGGGGCTGGAATTCAGTCCACTTTTTCAGGGGAAAATTAAGGGAATAGGTCCAAGATATTGTCCAAGTATTGAAGACAAAATAGTAACTTTTAAGGAAAGGAACGCTCACCAGCTTTTCATAGAACCTGAAGGAAAGAATACAATAGAATATTATGTAAACGGATTTGCAAGCAGTCTGCCCTTAGAAGCTCAATTAAATGCATTAAGAAAAGTAAAAGGATTAGAAAATGTAGAAATATTCAGACCGGGATATGCAATTGAATATGATTTTTTCCAGCCAACGCAATTAAAGCATACATTGGAAACTAAAATGATTGAGAACCTTTATTTTGCTGGTCAGATAAATGGTACAACCGGATATGAAGAAGCTGGTGCTCAGGGAATAATGGCTGGAATAAATGCGGTTTTAAAAATGAGAGGGAAAAAAGAGATGATAATAAAGAGAGATGAAGCATATATAGGAGTATTAATTGATGATCTGGTAACAAAAGGTGTGGATGAACCATATAGAATGTTTACTTCAAGAGCCGAATACAGGATATTGTTAAGGCAGGACAATGCCGACGAAAGATTAACAAGAAGAGGATATGAAATAAGACTGGCAGATAAAAAAAGACTGAAAATGCTGGAGGAAAAGGAAGAAATGAAGAAGGAGATAATTGAGTTTATAAAGAAAAAAAGCATTGAACCGGCAGAGATAAATGAGTTTTTAAGGGAAAGAGGTACAAGCCCGATAAAACAAAAATTGAAAGCAATAAATATCGCATCGAGACCACAGGTTAACACAGGAGATCTATTGAAACATATTTCTGATGGGAAAATTATAAAGATTGAAAAATCAGAAAGGTTCAAAGAGATTGCTGAAGCAGCTGAAATAAAAATAAAATATGAAGGATATATACAAAGAGAAAAAGTAATAGCGGAAAAGATAAAAAGACTGGAAAATTTAAAAATTCCCGAGGATATTAAATACGAAGAATTATTATCAATATCTACAGAAGGGAGACAGAAATTAAATCGAATAAAACCAGTAAGTATCGCTCAGGCAGGAAGGATTAGCGGGGTTTCGCCATCTGATATAAATATTTTATTAATGTACCTGGGAAGATAAAAATGTTCCACGTGGAACAAAAAAATATTTATGAAAAAATTAATAAAAATAGTTGAGGGCAGGTTAGTAGACATACAAAAAAAAGAGATATATAATGCATGCATTGAAATAGAGGGAAAAAAAATAAAGAAGATAGAGAAGATAAAAAGACATGTTGATAATTGGGTATTGCCGGGATTAATAGATGCACATATACATATAGAAAGTTCGATGCTGAATCCGGGAGCATTTGCTGTCGCAAGTGTTCCACATGGAACAATTGGTGTTGTCGCAGATCCACATGAGATTGCAAATGTATTGGGCATGAAGGGAATTGATTATATGATAGAAGATGGGAAAAAAGTGCCGATGAAATTCTGGTTCGGTGCACCATCGTGTGTTCCGGCAACAGATCTTGAAACAAGTGGTGCAGTAATTAGCAGTAAAGAGATAGAAATATTAATTAATAATCCAGAGATAAAACACCTGGCTGAAATGATGAATTTCCCGGGAGTTATATATAAGGATGAAGAGGTATATAAAAAACTGGATATAGCGAAAAAAAAGAAAAAACAAATTGATGGACATGCTCCGGGATTATCAGGAAAAGATTTGAAAAAATATGTAGAGGCTGGCATAACCACAGATCACGAATGCACTACACTAAAAGAAGCTGAGGAAAAAATAAGTTTGGGAATGAAAATAATAATAAGAGAAGGAAGTGCAGCGAGAAACCTTGATACACTTAAAGAACTATATATAAAGTATCCGGAAAAACTGATGCTTTGCAGTGATGATCTGCATCCCGAAATGCTCGAAAAAAGACACATAAATAAAATCGTTGGGAAGCTGATATATGAAGGGTATGATAAATTTGATATAATCAGAAGTGCTACAATAAATCCTGTGGAGCATTATAACCTCGATGCCGGTCTGCTGAGAACGGGCGACAAGGCTGATTTTATAGTTGTTGATAATCTGGAAAAAATGAATGTGCTGGAAACATGGATAGAGGGGAATAGGGTTTTTGACAAGGGGGAAGTGATGTTTGAATACAAATCAGGAAAACCGGTAAACAATTTCAATTGTACAAAAATATCGGAACAGGAGTTAAGAATAGAAAATAATGGACGAAAATTGAGGGTGATAAACGCATTCGACGGAGACCTGATTACAAAAGAAATAATAAGTGATACTGAACCAACAAAACTGATTGAAGCATTGCCCGGAAAAGATATATTGAAAATTATTGTGAAAGACAGATATAATGATGCAAAACCTGCAGTAGGATTTATAAAAGGATTTGGAATTAAACAGGGAGCCTTTGCAAGCTCAATTGCACACGACAGCCATAATATAATAGCAGTAGGAACAAGTGATGAAGATATTGTTGCTGCAGTAAATGAAATTATTAATCTTAAAGGAGGACTGGCAACAGCTGTGAATGGTCAGATTAATTCACTTAAACTGAATATTGCAGGAATAATGTCAGATAAAACATGTAAACATGTGGCTTCAAAATATGAAGAGTTATCAAACCAGGTAAAAAGCCTGGGTTCAAATATGTCTGCTCCGTTTATGACACTTTCATTCATGGCATTGCTGGTAATCCCTGAACTTAAACTCAGCGATAAAGGATTATTTGACGGGAAAAGATTTTGTTATGTGCCATTGTTTGCGGATTAAGAAGATCAAATTATAAAACAATTATCAGTGTCATTGCTCATAAGCGTAACTATCTTCCTATTATTATTACTTTTACAATATGTCGCTGGATCTCAAACAAATAATATCAGTTTTACCTGAAAAACCGGGAGTCTATCAATTCATAGAGTCATCAGGAAAAATTCTGTATGTCGGAAAGGCAAAAAACCTGAAGAAAAGAGTGGGCTCATATTACAGCAAAAAACAGTCAGGTAAAACCACTGTTATGCTCAAAAAAGCAACAAACCTAAGTCACATTATTGTCGATAATGAATCAGATGCACTTTTACTTGAGAATAATATTATTAAATCACATCAGCCCAGGTATAATATATTATTGAAAGATGATAAATCATTTCCCCGGATATGTATAAAGAATGAACGATTCCCGAGAGTATTCAGTACAAGAAATACAATTAAAGATGGTTCGGAATATTATGGTCCCTATACTTCGGGACAAATGGTAAAGACATTAATCAGCCTTCTCAGGCAATTATACAAGTTCAGGACGTGTAATCTGAATCTAACGGCATCAAATATTAAATCCGGGAAATTTAAAGTATGTCTTGAATACCATCTGGGAAACTGTAAAGCCCCGTGTACAGGACTACAGAGCGAAGAGGAATATATCGCCGGAATAAGGCAGATAAAAGATATTCTGAAAGGAAATATGTCATCGGGAATTGAACATCTTAAAACACTTATGAAAGAATATTCCGGTAATCTGAAATTTGAAGAAGCACAAATAATCAAGGAAAAACTGGACATATTATCAAAATTCAGAACACGGTCAGCAGTTGTAAGCAACAGAATTAAAAATGTAGATGTATTTGCACTGACACAGGATAATGGTAACTCTTATGTAAGTTATCTAAAAATAATAGATGGTGCTGTAATTCAGGTATTTACACTGGATATGAAAAGCAGGATAGATGAGGAGAAGGAATCTCTGCTGGGATTTGCGATAACTGAAATAAGGCAAAAATTATTGAGCGATTCAAAGGAAATAATTACTCCTTTCATGCCTGATATATTGATAGAGAAAGTAAAATATATAATTCCGGTAAGAGGAGAAAAACTGAAACTGCTTGAACTGGCAGAAAGAAATGCTCTTTATTATAAGCTTGAACGGAGAAAGAGAATGGAATCGGGAACAAAAAATGAGAGAACAGCGAAAAATCTTAACAAATTAAAAGATGATCTGCACATGAATGTAGTACCTCTGCATATTGAATGTTTCGATAATTCAAATATCATGGGTAAAAACCCGGTTGCAGCCTGTGTTGTTTTCAGAAATGGCCTGCCAAGCAAAAAAGAATACCGGCATTTTAATATTAAGACAGTCACGGGACAAGATGATTTCTTATCCATGGAAGAGATAGTATACAGACGTTATAAAAGAATGATCGCAGAGAAACAAGAGCTTCCACAATTAATAGTAATAGATGGAGGTAAAGGCCAGCTATCTTCTGCAATGAAAAGTCTGAAAAAACTGAATCTACATAATAAATTAGCTATTATAGGGATAGCAAAGAAACTGGAAGAGATCTACTTTCCAGGAGATACTGTTCCGTTATATCTCGATAAAAATTCGGTAAGCCTGAAAATAATTCAGCAGTTAAGAAATGAAGCACATCGTTTCAGTATAAATTTCCACAGAGATAAACGATCTTCAAACATCACAAAAACAGAATTGGATGAAATAAAAGGGATAGGGGAAAAGACAAAAGAATTATTAATAAACAAAATTGGCTCTGTAGAAAAAATACGATCAACACCCTACAATGACCTGGAAAAAATTATTGGACCTAAAAAAGCATCACTTTTGTCAGATTTCCTCAAGAAATAGCCTGTTTTTTCACGTGGAACGATAAATATTTATATGGCCTAATGTCTTATAGATCATTATAATAGGTGTGATTTTGGCATTAATTAACTTCGCCAGAATGGAATATTTCATGGTTACCAGACAGCAGGCCGTAAATATTCTTGTTTGGTTAACCAGGAAATTGTTTATGGTAAGAACAAAAATACTCTCTTTGATTTGTACTGGATATTACCAATTGTTACTCTGTCATACCAGGCGCTTTGGACGCGGAAGCAGAAATCAAAGGAAACCGGCTGGGAATCTCCATCACTATATACTGCTTTTCGTAATGCATTAAAAGTGAATCCCCTACGGGGAATTATTAAAGTCGATGAGTCCCTGATGTTATATCTATCAAACCGCTACGCGGTAATTAACATTATTCCATGAATCAATAATCGGAAATTCTTACTATTGCCCGCAGGGCATCAATACTTGTTACAGCACATGGTATGGAAGATAGTCATAGTACCTCGCAGAGGTTCAACCTTTCGGAGCCATTCGTAAAGAACCCCTTTATACCAAATGATTCGGCAGTACTGACGTTGGCTTTGGTATCATCAATAAACAGGCATTCAGAAGTATCAAGGCTATATTTATTAATCAGTATCCTGTAGATCTCGGGATCGGGTTTAGTATATTTTACATCAGCCGATACGACACCTCCGTCAAAATGCCTGAAAAATGAATATTTACTATAAAACTCAAAAAAGATATCGGAATGGAAGTTGGATAAATAATATAGCCTGTAACCCTCTTTTTTTAGCCCGTAAAGCAGTTTCGTATTCTCTTCAAGGGGAAACATCATCTCGGACCTAAGATTGAAAACAGAGGCTATTTCTGCCCTTGTAAGAGCAGATTTCCTTTCTATCCTGTCAATGGCTTCATTTACATCGATAGTACCCCGGTCGAGCATTGGCCATTCCTGGCTGTGGAAAATATCCCTGAGAATAATATTTGCTTTGACTTCGGGATAGTTTTTTTTAAGGTATTCTTCTGGCTTGAAACTGATCAGGACATTCCCCAGATCGAAAATTATATTCCTGATCATATCATGGGTTTTTCATACTGATAGGCTGGCCTGTAGCTTCAAGCACATTCCACCAGAGCTCTCCTTCTATATCTATCTTCTTCCTCTTGGCAACAGCCATAGAGATAGGAAGAAGTGTAAATTCGTTATTCCAATAACCAAGAACAAAATCTGTTTTACCTGCCATAGCAGCATGTACAGCATTCTGGGCAAGAAGATTGCAGAATTTACTGTCGTTGGCATTTGCAGGAGCGCTTCTTATAATATAACTGGGATCAATATATTTGATGGAATAAGGAAATTTCTTTGGATCGAATTCCTCTTTTATCTTTTCCTTAAGGTATACTCCAATATCCTTATGTTTGATATTTCCCGAAGCATCTTTAACAAGATCTTTTGATTCAAACAGATCCTGACCTGCACCTTCAGCTACCACAACTACTGCATGATGTCTCTCTTCAAGACGGGTCCTAAGAACTTTAAGAAATCCCCTTATACCGTACAGGTCGAAAGAGATCTCGGGAACGAGTACAAAATTAACCTCCTGGATAGCAAGTGCGGCACTGGCTGCTATAAATCCCGAATCTCTGCCCATGAGCTTTACAAGAGCTATTCCGTTATGTGCACCCTCTGCTTCATTGTGGGCATTACGGATAATATCGTTGGCAATGGAAAAGGCAGTTTCAAATCCAAATGATTTCTGAATAAGATCAATATCGTTATCGATAGTTTTAGGGATACCAACAATTGAAATTTTGAGATTCCTCTTTTTTATCTCTTCATGAATTGCATGTGCACCTCGAAGTGTTCCGTCACCGCCGATGCAAAACAGTATATTAATACTCAGGATCTCAAGCGTGTCGACCATTTCCTCTACATCCTGATTTCCCCTTGACGTGCCAAGGAATGTTCCTCCTGAATCATGAATGTCACTAACCATTGCAGGTGTTATTTCAACTACAGGATGGTTGTACTTTGAGATTAAACCCTCATAGCCATATTTGATACCAAGTATTCTGTTTACTCCATACCTGTAATGGAGCTGGTTGACCAGACTTCGTATGACATTATTAACACCAGGACACAAACCCCCGCAGGTAACAATACCCACTTTTGTCTTTGCAGGTTCAAAATAAAGATTCTCTTTCGGTCCGGCCTTTTCAAATGATACCGGCTCCTTATCATTCTTCCTCAATTTGTTAAAATGATCGAGCGACACATCATACAGGATCCTTTCATCATCTTTAACAAATTTATAAACGGGGCTGTCAGCACGCTGACCCTTTTTGAGAGGCGTTAGCACATTACTGTTTCCCAGCGTTGAGACCAGAAAATCCTCATATTTCATTATTATGCAGTTGAATAAATAAATACAAAAGATGAAAAAATCTACTTTTCATCCCCTGCAAATTTAGTTAATTTTTTGAATGATTGATAAATAAGAAATCGTATTAACCAGACAGGACAGGATATAGGGTTATTTCAGAAACCAGGACTAATTACCTGTTTTATTCTTCCTATTAGTCCGTTTTCCAATCTTACCTTGATTCCGTGAGGATGATTTGGAGATGTTGTCAGAATCTCTTTTACTCTGCCTCCTGTAAGTTTGCCTGTACGCTTGTCATCAATAAGTTCAACCATTACTTCTATGCCCAGACTGATATCTGCTCTGCGTGTTCCCTCCATAAACAAAAATAAAATGACTATCTGATGAAAATTCGTTAAAACAAAGATGCAATAATAAAAAAACTATCTAAAGCAAAAAAACCTAAATACTTTAGGTTAATAAAAAAAGTAATAATTTATCAACAGTTTTTTCTTTTAGCCACGGGTTCCCCTGATTTTTAGCCTGATACGGTACAATCCTTTACTTGCGGTTATATATAGGTATTTAAGATCACTGCCGCCGAAACATACATTTGCGGTCCAGTTTTCAGGGACAGCAATATTTCCCAGCTTTCCGCCCTGATTATCAAAAATGGTAACACCCCTCCCTGTAAGATATATATTTCCTTCCGAGTCGATTGTCATTCCGTCAGAGCCCATTTCACAGAAAAGGGTTTTATCTGAAAGAGTCCCATCCTGATTTATTGTATAAGACCATGTTTTATTGTCTCTTATATCGGCAACAAAAAGTATTTTCCCATCAGGTGTTCCTACTATACCGTTAGGTTGTAACAGATCACTTTCAACGAGTAATATTGTTTTATGATCTGGTTTAAGGTAATATACACACTGTTTTTCCTGGGGCATTTCATCGTGCGACCACCATGCCCGTTTGTAGAAAGGGTCGGTGAAATAGACTCCCCCGTAAGGATCTATCCACAGGTCATTTGGTCCATTCAGAAGTTTTCCTTCATAATTATTCAATATTACATCAACTTTTTTATCCGGACTTATACGCCAGAGTTCATTTTTTTCATCGGCACACGACCAGAGATTACCATTACTGTCGAACGACAAACCGTTTGAACGTCCTGCGGGCTCCATAAATATACCAAGGCCTTTTTTCTGATCCCAGACCATAATACGATCGTTGGGTTGATCGGTAAAGTAAA
>CAZOZU010000024.1:0-11878 GCA_964584355.1 uncultured Rikenellaceae bacterium | reverse complement strand
CTTAACGCAGGCAACCTGCTGAATTCAAACTGGGGAGTTTACAAAAACATGGCTGCCAGTAACTATGGTGCAATCCTTAATTATGAAGGACGTGATGTAAACGACGTTCCAAGTTTCTCGATGGAACAGGTTGACGGTGCTTACCCAACCGAAACTTACTCTTCTTATCTGAGTATTAATCAGTGCTGGATGTTACAGGTTGGTCTCCGTTATATCTTCAACTAAATTGAAGATTATTAGAAATGATATAAGAGGGCGTTGGATTCCAGCGCCCTTTTATTATTGACAATTTCCCGGGAAATTAACAATATTATAAGTATCACAAAATAAGCAACATACAAATGGTTAATAACTATACGGTCAAATGTTAATAAACTTAAAAATTTTGTCTTGCATTAAGAAGACCACTTGCCTAATTTAGCAACTACCCGCTTAAAATTATCAGTGGTCGTTTAATCCTATTATTATCAGGAAGTAACAGTATTATTTAACAGATATGGGAGAGCTATTTGTCCACGAACCGGCCGTTGCATCAGAAAAACTGAAAGATGAACAGCCAACATCCACGGCAAAAAAAAACGTTGATGAAAAAGAACAAGTATCATCATCGGAACGGGAGAATGAAAGAGTTATTTATTCTCATGATGAGGCCGTTAAAGCAAGTATTGAATATTTCAAGGACGATGAACTTGCTGCAAGAGTCTGGGTAAATAAATATGCCTTAAAGGATTCCTATGGTAACCTTTATGAACTTACTCCCGATGATATGCATCACCGGCTGGCAAGAGAGATACACAGGATAGAACTCAGGTATAAAAATCCTCTGTCGGAAGATCTTATATACAACGTTCTGAAAGACTTTAAATATATAGTACCACAGGGAGGTCCGATGACAGGAATTGGTAATGATTACCAGATCGCATCTCTATCAAATTGTTTTGTCATAGGTAGTGATGGATCGTCTGATTCTTACGGAGGTATAATGAAGATCGACCAGGAACAGGTGCAGCTTATGAAACGCAGGGGAGGTGTAGGTCATGATCTGTCGCATATACGACCAAAGGGAACACCGGTACTGAACAGCGCTCTTACCTCAACGGGAGTTGTCCCTTTTATGGAGAGGTATTCAAATTCAACACGTGAGGTGGCACAGGATGGAAGAAGAGGTGCTCTGATGCTTTCAATTTCAATAAAACACCCCGATTCGGGAAAATTCATTGATGCAAAACTGGAAAATGGGAAAGTTACAGGTGCTAATGTCTCAGTAAAGATTACAGATGAATTCATGAAAGCTGTTGAGGAGAAAAAAACATTCAGGCAACAGTACCCGATTGACTCAGAAAAACCGAAATTCATAAACGATATTGATGCAACTCAACTCTGGAGTAAAATTATACATAATGCATGGAAATCCGCTGAACCAGGGGTTCTTTTCTGGGATACTATAATTAATGAGAGTGTAGCGGATTGCTATTCAGATCTTGGGTATGCAACAATGTCAACAAATCCATGCGGTGAAATACCATTATGTCCTTATGACAGCTGCAGGCTCCTTGCTTTAAACCTCTACAGCTACGTCAAAGATCCTTTCACATCTGAAGCGAAATTTGATTTTGAACTGTACAGGGAACACGTGGGGCTGGCACAAAGAATAATGGACGATATTATTGATCTCGAGATAGAGAAAATAAACTCGATACTTAATAAGATCGATGACGACCCTGAACCGGATGAGTTAAAACTGGTTGAAAGAAATCTCTGGAAGAACATAAGGGAAAAATCGCAGGAGGGCAGGAGAACCGGTATCGGAATTACAGCAGAAGGTGATATGCTTGCCGCACTAGGATTAATATATGGCAGTGAAGAGGCAATAGACTTTTCGAGAGAGGTACATAAAACACTAGCACTTGAGGCCTATAAATCATCAACATACCTGGCAAAAGAAAGAGGAACCTTCGAAATATTTGATGCTGAACGCGAAAAGGAAAATCCATTTATTCTCAGATTGAAGGAAATGGACCCTGTGATGTATAACAATATGATGAAATTTGGCAGAAGGAATATTGCCCTGCTGACTATTGCACCGACAGGCACCACAAGCCTTATGACACAAACAACTTCCGGCATTGAACCGGTTTTCTCGGTATTCTACAAACGCAGAAGAAAAGTAAATCCCAATGACAAAGATGTTAAGGTGACCTTCAAAGATGAAATAGGAGATTCATGGGAGGAATTCAATGTATTCCACCATAAATTTGTCGTCTGGTTAAGAATAAACGGGTATGATCCTGATGAAGTAAAAGAGATGGATGATGAGGAGATTAACAAAATAATTGCCATATCACCATATTATAAGGCTACAACCAACGATGTTGACTGGGTGGCAAAAGTAAGAATGCAGGGGGCAATACAAAAATGGGTCGACCATTCAATCAGTTCTACTATCAATATTCCTGTCGATGTAAAAGAGGAGCTTGTGAGTGAATTATACCTCACTGCCTGGAAATCGGGATGTAAGGGTGTAACCGTTTATCGTGAGGGATCAAGAGACGGAGTATTGCTAACAGGAAAGCCGGATACAAGAACAGAAAGACCAAAACGCCCCAAGGTACTAGACTGTGATGTAATACGGTTTAATATCAATGAAGAAAAATGGGTGGCATTCGTGGGACTGAAAGATAAACGGCCTTATGAAATATTTACCGGACTGGCTGATGAGGAGATATTTCCAATACCGAAAACCATTGTGAAGGGACAGATAATAAAAGTGAAGAGTGAAAACAGTAAAACCAGGTATGACTTTCAATATACCGATAAATATGGTTATAAAAAGACTATCGGAGGTCTCTCTCATATGTTCAAACCTGAATTCTGGAATTATGCAAAACTGATATCAGGAGTACTAAGACATGAGATGCCTATTGCCGATGTGGTAAACCTTGTACAATCTTTAAAACTCGACAGCGAATCGATAAATAACTGGAAAAACGGAGTTGAACGTGCAATGAAAAAATATATACCTAACGGGACAAAAGCTAAAGGCAAGTGCAGCGAGTGTCATTCAGAAAACCTGGTATATGAAGAAGGCTGTCTTATCTGCAAAGATTGTGGTTCATCAAAATGCGGATAGACATATATCCTATCTTACAGCCCTGATCAATCCTTTGCGGAGCCAGGGCTTTTTTATTTTCTTATCATAAAAAAAGATCATATAACCTCTGGAGGGGCTAACACGAAATCCACTGCCTTGAAGCAATTGGGTAAAAGTTATTTCATCATTGGCCTTATGATAGGTACATATTGCAATTTTCAGCTTTCTTTTTCCTGACAACAGATCTGATGCACCATCAAGTAACTTCTGTTCATTCCCATCAACGTCTATCTTCAGCATGGTAATATCATTGTGAGATCTAATCAGACTATCCAGGGTAGTATTCTTATTATCATCAAAATCAGCCACATGCATATCAATGATCTCCACTTTATCTTTCCATGGGGCAAAGGTGGCATTAAGAGCCCTGATCCACTCTTTATCATCTTCAACAAGGTATATTTTTTTTACTTTTTCGATAATTGATAAAGAGAAATTTCCTTCGGCAGCTCCAATATCAGCAATAACATCATCTTGCCCGATACCGAAATCTTCTGAAAGATATCTGTGGGGACTTTGGATATCCTGTTCCCTTGAAAGATCTGCATAAGCTCTTTGTATCCTGTTTTTTCTCCATCGTTTAATGAAATAAAGTCTCTTTTCGTCCTGTATAACATAATGAAGCCCTGTGGAGGCATCATAGTGGACTTCAATTTTTTGGGGTGAATAATCAGAGGAGAAAGAATACGGGAAAATAGTAAGAGGATTTACTTCAAGATATCTTATAACTTCTTTTTGTTCTTCATTAACCTCATTTTGGGGTAGTGATGAATAATAATCAAGGATCTTCTTCCGGAGATTCTTTTTAAGAATACATGTTCTGATTGGTTTTGGAACCAATACCCTGTATATCTGAAAAATAAAAAAATTCATTTTATTACTTCAAGTTCCTTTCCAATTTTCTCAAAGGCATTAATAGCTTTATCGAGATGTTCTCTTTCGTGAGCAGCTGATAGCTGGACCCTGATCCTTGCTTCACCTTTTGGAACGACAGGATAATAAAAACCAATGACATAAATACCCTCTTCCAGGAGTCTTGCTGCAAAATTCTGTGATAGTAAGGCATCATAAAGCATCACAGCACAAATAGCTGATTTTGTGGGCTTTATGTCAAATCCGAGATTGGTCATCCTGCTTATGAAATATTCAGAATTTCTGTGAAGCATATCCTGGAGGTTGTTTGTTTCGGTCATCATCTCAATCATCTTAATACCAGCCGCAACTACCATAGGGGGTATTGAGTTTGAAAAAAGATATGGTCTTGATCTTTGCCTGAGAAGCTCAATGATCTCCTTCCTCCCTGTTGTAAATCCGCCTATAGCTCCACCAAATGCTTTTCCCAGGGTACCTGTTATAATTTCAACCTGTCCCATGATATTGAAAAGTTCCGTTACGCCTCTGCCTGTCTCACCAACAACACCTGCAGAATGAGATTCATCAACCATTACCATTGCATCATATAACTCAGCAAGTTCAACGATACTTTTAACCGGAGCAACATTACCATCCATGGAGAATACACCATCAGTGACTATAATCCGGAAACGTTGAGCTTTTGCCAGTTTCAATTGTTTTTCAAGATCCTCCATATTTGCATTTTCGTACCTGTATCTTTGGGCTTTACAAAGACGAACACCATCTATTATGGAGGCATGATTAAGTGCGTCTGAAATTATTGCATCCTCTGCTGTGAGAAGAGGTTCAAATACTCCACCATTGGCATCGAAACATGCAGCGTACAATATTGTGTCTTCAGTGTTGAAGAACTTTGCTATTTTCCATTCCAGTTCCTTATGAAGATTGGTTGTCCCGCAGATGAATCGTACGGATGACATACCATAACCATGATCTTCAAGGGCAACCTTTGCAGCTTCTACAAGATCAGGATTATTTGAGAGTCCGAGATAATTGTTAGCACAAAAATTTAGTACTTTCTGCCCGGTATCAAGTACAATATCAGCTCCCTGTGGAGAAGTGATGATCCTTTCATTTTTATAGAGTCCGGCATCCCGGATCTCGTCAATGATCTTTATCAGATGTCTCTTGTAATTATTATACATATAATCAAAGTATTAACTTTCAACTTTTTCAATCCCAATTTAGTATTACTTTTCCGCAATTCCCTTTTTCCATTATATCAAAGCCCTTTTGAAAATCGTCAATATGAAAACGATGAGTAATCACAGGATCAAGATTTATACCTCCAATGATCATCATCTCCATTTTATACCAGGTCTCCCACATCTCTCTGCCATAGATCCCTTTCAGGGTGATAGCTTTGAAAATGATATCGCTCCAGGTTACTTCGAAATCAGACGGGAGAATTCCAAGAAGTGAAATAGAAGACCCATTATACATATTATTTATCATCTCGATGAAGGCTTTTGGGGATCCTGACATCTCAAGCCCTACGTCAAAGCCCCTCATGCCCAGCTTCTTAACAGCATTCGATATCTTTTCGCCCCGAGAGGGGTTGACAGTGAGTGTTGCACCCATTTTTTTTGCAATATCGAGGCGGTAATCACTAAGATCACTGGCTACAATAAATCTTGCTCCGGAGTATCTTGCTATAGCAACAGCCATGCTTCCTATCAGGCCAGCACCGGTTATCAGTACATCTTCCCCAAGAAGGGGAAAAGAGAGGGCAGTATGTGTTGCATTACCAAATGGATCCATTATTGCTGCCCATTCATCAGGTATCCTGTTATCCAGAGGTACTACGTTTGAAGAAGGTATCCTTACATATTCAGCAAATGATCCGTCGAGATGAACACCGATACCCAAAGAGTTTTCACAAACATGTTCTTTACCACGTCGGCAATTACGGCAATGACCACAGGCAAGATGTCCTTCGCCGGTAACCCTGTCACCAATTTTTAAATTTGCAAGACCGGCACCTGTTTTTTCAATATAGCCCATATATTCATGCCCGATTACCATGGGTGTTTTTATTGTATTCTGTGACCATTCATCCCATCTGTAAATATGTAGGTCTGTCCCACAGATTGCGGATTTCTTGACTTTTATTATTACATCATTGACTCCGGGATCAGGAATGGGAACCTCCTGCATCCATAAACCTCTTTCAGGACGAGCTTTTACAAGAGCTTTCATCATTTTCATATAAAAATGTTTTAAAGCATTATGCCATTCAGGTTATTTACAAAGTTAAATAAATATGAAGTATTTAAACATGAAACTTATCACTCTGTTATATATGATCAGGTTTAGCTATCTTTGTATAGTTACAATTGATTATAAACTATATGCAACAAGTACGGGTAAGGTTTGCTCCAAGTCCAACAGGCCCTCTTCACATAGGAGGAGTGAGAACAGCACTTTATAATTATCTCTTTGCAAAAGGGAATAATGGTGTTTTCATACTCAGGATAGAGGATACCGATAAAGCAAGATTTGTTGAGGGTGCAGAGGAGTATATTATTGAATCACTGAAATGGTGTGGTATTATAGTTGATGAGGGAGTCAACGGAGGAGGAGAGTATGGCCCTTACAGGCAGACTGAAAGAATGCATTTATACAAGCAATATGCAGATATACTGGTTGATAAAGGCCATGCATACTATGCCTTTGATACTCCCGGTCAGCTTGAAAAACTGAGAAATGAGGCAGAAAAAGAGGGAAGAACATTTATTTACAATGCATCAGTAAGGGAGAGATTGCAGAACTCATTTTCACTGCCTGAAAATAAGTGGAAGAATCTTGTTGATAAAGGAGAACCCTATGTGATCCGTTACAAGATGCCGCCAGATGAAGATATCCATTTTGATGATCTGATCCGCGGACATATTGTTGTAAACACCAGCACACTCGATGATAAGGTTCTGTTTAAATCGGATGGACTACCAACCTATCATCTGGCTAATATTGTTGATGATCACCTTATGGAAATAAGCCATGTTATCAGGGGTGAAGAGTGGCTTCCTTCATTCCCGCTACATATGATGATCTACCGCTCTTTTGGCTGGGATGCACCGTCGTTTGCACACCTTCCGCTGATACTGAAGCCTGACGGGAAAGGAAAATTAAGCAAGCGGGATGGAGACAGACTGGGTTTTCCCGTAATACCTCTATACTGGCCTTATGGTGAAACTGCAAAAGGCTACAGGGAAGAAGGGTATTACCCGGAGGCATTTATCAATATGCTGGCCCTGCTGGGATGGAATCCGGGAACAGAACAGGAAATCTTAAGCATGGAAGAACTTATAAAAGTCTTTTCTATTGAGAGAGTTCATAAATCGGGTTCAAAGTTTGATCCTGAAAAAGCAAGATGGTTCAACCATTATTATCTGCAATTAAAAGACAATAACCAGCTGGCTCTTGAGTTCAGGGATTACCTGAGAGCACAAGGCCATCATCACGATATAGGAGATCTTGAAGAAGTAATTGGACTCGTAAAAGAAAGGGTGAGCTTTGTCAAAGATATATGGCATGAAACAGATTTTTTCTTTAGAGAACCGGAATCATATGATAGCGAGGTGATAAAGAAAAGATGGCTGCCTGAAACACCCTCTCAATTATTTGAACTGAAGGAGCTTCTGAAAGGAATTGAAAAATTCACACCTGAAGAGACAGAAGAAACCATTAAAGGCTGGATTGCAGGTAAGGGATATAATACAGGAGCTGTAATGAGTGCTTTCCGGCTGGTAATAGTTGGTGCATCACGTGGCCCGCATATGTTTGATATTATTTCCTGGATTGGCAAAGAGGAGACTATTAAACGTATAGAAAAGGGCATTTCTGTTATTGGAAGCCTTTTATGATGAATCTTCCCGGGACAGGCGATTATATTGATATCCATACTCACGGGGCAAAACCGGTCCCTGGTCTCTTCTCTGTTGAAGTGCTTATGGCACACGAAGAAAGAATCCCTGAAAAAACCATGGGTCTTGCATTCACTTATGGCATCCATCCATGGTATCTTGATGAATCAAATCATAACAGGCTGCTGACCTCTTTAATTAAAACAGTGACTAATCCACTCATCATTGCCGTTGGAGAAGCCGGATTTGATAAAATAAAAGGTCCTTCAATGGATCTGCAAAGGAAAACATTTGAAGAACAGGTTATTATTGCTGAAGAATTAAAAAAACCCGTTGTTATACATTGTGTGAGGGCATGGGACGAATTGCTCAGGGCACACAAAAAACTCAATCCTAAATTACCCTGGCTGGTACACGGCTTCAAGGGGAATAAAGATCTTGCCATGCAGCTGATTTCCAAAGGTATGTATATCTCTTTCTGGTTTGAGTTTATCTTAAAACCCGAATCTTCAGAACTTGTAAAATCCCTGCCACAAGAGCGAATGTTTCTTGAAACAGATGGTGCCGATATTGATATCAGGGATATTTATAATAAGGTATCGGGCGATCTGGGAATGAAAGGCGATAAGCTTAAAAAACTCATTTTCAGTAATTTTATTGATTTTTTTAAGGTGACAGGTAAAAATTAGGATGGAAGATAACTGGTTGTCACGAACAGAGATGCTTATCGGAACGGCTAAACTAAAAAAGCTTAAGTCGGCAAAGATACTTCTGGTGGGTATTGGCGGTGTTGGGTCCTATGCCGCTGAAATGATATGCAGGGCAGGTGTTGGTAATATGACCATTGTTGACGGCGATACAATACATGCATCAAATTTGAACAGGCAGCTTCTTGCTCTTAATAGTACAAAAGCATCTTCCAAGGCAGAGTTAATGGGATCGAGGTTGCTGGATATAAATCCCTCACTGAAACTGACGATAATAAATGAATATATACGTGATGAGAGAATGATCGAACTGCTTGATGCCGGATATGATTATGTTGTTGATGCCATTGATACACTCTCCCCAAAAGTTTTTTTGATCTATCATTCCCTGCAGAGGAAATACAAGATAGTCAGTTCCATGGGATCAGGAGGCAAATTTGATCCTTCAAAAATAACTATCAGCGATATTTCAGACACAACAAACTGCAGCCTGGCAAAAATGATTCGCAAACGTCTTCATAAAATGGGTGTCAGGGAAGGATTTACAGCGGTATATTCTCCTGAGATTATTGATAAGAATAAGATTGTCCCGGTAACAGATGAAAGGAATAAAGCATCTATTGTTGGGACAATCTCATACATGCCTGCAGCTTTCGGGATAGCCTGTGCCTCGGTTGTTATCCGCGATCTGGCAGGTATTTGTCTTTTTTCCACCTGAAAATCAGGTAAGCAGGAACACCAACAAGAACAGTTAGCAAAGCGATAGAAGACTCGAGTGGTCTCTCAAGGAAGGAAAGGATCAGAATTAAGATACCCGTGCCTGCATAGATTATTTGTGTAACCGGGAATCCCTTCAAACGCAGGGCTCCCGGATTATTTTTCCGAAGTATCCATACGCCAATTACCGTCATAACCGGAAATATGCCAAGAGCAAAACCCATGTAAGTGAGAACCTGCTCAAACGAACCGGAAATAACCAGAATTACAGCAATAAGACACTGTAGCAGTATCGAATTTGAAGGTACCTGGAATTTTGGATGTATTTTTTCCACTGACCGGAAGAAAAGACCATCCTTAGCCATAGAATAATAGACTCTCGGACCGATGATAATAAAAGCGCTGAGTGAAGAGAAAAGGGCAAAAGCAATGAGTAATGAAAAAAGTACCTCCGCTGATTTGCCGAACAGGTTACCCATTGCAAGTCCGCCTACTGATATTACTCCCTTCATCTCTTCAGGATTAATGCCATAGACATATAGAAAATTCAGTGCCAGGTAAAGTAACATCACTATTCCTGTCCCGTATATCAGTGAACGTGGAAGTATTTTTGAAGGATTCTTTATCTCTGCACCAATATATGTTGAGGCATTCCACCCGCTGTAGGCAAACATTATCCACATCAGTGAGAGACCTATTGTTTTCCATCCTGCAAAACCAGGATTAATGATATTTTCCTTGCTGAAGTTGTCTATATCGCCTTTTCCCGACATTAATCCTGCAAAAATTAAAACCAGGATTAAAAGAACCTTAAGAACAGTAAGTACATTCTGGATCCTTGTACCTGTTTTTATCCCCCTGTAATGGATGAGCGTAAAGATCAATATAACGCTTATAGAGATTAGTTTACCTGTAACTTTTTCATTCATTATCCCTGCACCTGAGATCCATTCGGGCAAAGCAGGAACAGCCCTGAGAAAATATTCACTGAAACCCATTGCTGAAGCAGCAATAGGTGCAGAAAAGCCCACTACAAAAGAGACCCAACCGCTGAGGAATCCGAACAGGGGGTGATAAAGCCGTGAAAGAAACAGGTATTCACCTCCGGCACCGGGCATTGCGGCACCAAGTTCCCCATAGGATATGGAACCGCAAAGAGCAATAATCCCTCCAACAACCCATAATATAATCATCAGCAACGGATCATTCAACCCTGCCATCAATAATCCCGATGTGGTGAATATCCCTGCCCCGATCATATTTGCGATCACAATATTGGTAACAGGAAACAGACCCAGTTTTCTCTGGAGCTTTTCTTCGGCCATAAATAGAGATTGTTATTTCTCAGCTTTTTTGTAACTGATGGAAACCCCTGCACCGGCGGTATTTATCGTTGTCTCATAGTTTTTAAGGCTTCTGATATATTCAAGAAAAACACCTTGTCCGCTATACCTTCCATATCCCCTTCCCGATACGTTATGTGCAGTAAAGCACCCACCGACTTTTAACTTTGGATCAATATCAATGAAATAGTTCTTATACCAATCCTTATCAGCATCACTGAATACAAAGTCGAAAGGACCTTTGAGCTCTTTTACCAATTGATGTGCATCAGCAAGTCTTGCATCAATATAATCTGATAAACCGGCCTCCTTAAAATTCTTAAGTGCTTCCCTGTGCCTTCCTTCATCAATTTCAATTGTGATCAGCTTTCCTCCGGTTTTGCTGAGAGCCCATGCAATCCATATACCTGAATGCCCTGTGGAAGTCCCTATCTCAAGTGCACTTTTATAATTATTTTTGAGGATTAAATCGTACAGAAGTTGCCCGTCAACAGTAGGGACATTCATATCATACCATCTTCGTGAACGACTATTCAGGAATTTTTCGACCTTTTCATCAAGCGCCGGATTCTCATTTCTTGTCTGTGCTGAAACCTTCATATTTGTGAGGCTTGATCCTATTAGAATAATAATTATAATTACTGAAAATTTTCGTCTCATATACAATGAAATTTAATTTCTGAAGTAAAACTATAACTATTTGACATTTCCCGGTCACATAACATTCCAAAAAAATGTTAAATCAAGGGAATACTGTATATGTGAATATGTTTTCTTTGCATAGTTTAGTTAAAATATTTACGAAATACTATTTATTCTATTTCTGAAAAATTGAAAAAAGGACCATTAAATTTTAATCTTCTCGTGGTAGTAACATTTCTGGCATTGTTCAATGTTATTCTCCACGTGGTTGTATCGTATAATTTTGAGTATCATCGGGATGAGCTTCTTTATTTCACCTTAGGCATGCACCCCGGATTTGGCTATGCGACAGTACCACCACTTATTGGTTGGATAGCATGGCTGATGCAGAATATTTTTGGTTATTCACTTTTTGCGGTCAGAATCTTCCCGGCATTACTGAGCGGGATTATGGTATTCCTCATCTCTGCAATTGCAAGGGAACTTGGGGGATCTGTTTACTCGAGAATCCTTGCCGCCATAGGAATTATCATTTCA
>CAZOZU010000023.1:0-12017 GCA_964584355.1 uncultured Rikenellaceae bacterium | reverse complement strand
ATTATTATTACAATCAGATTTTCCATAAAGATGTTGTTATACGGTATGATCCAAAAATAATAAAAAAGAGGGTGTCTCAAATTCTTTTCAACCTTGTTAATGAGATGCACTTATGCTATCTTAGCACTGTTATATCTAACACGCATTAATAGATCATGTCCATTGTAGTTCAGGAAGTTACAAAGCTTTACGGGGAACAGAAGGCTCTGAATAACGTTTCTTTTAAAGTGGATACAGGAGAGATAGTGGCTTTTCTGGGCCCTAATGGAGCAGGTAAAACCACTATGATGAGGGTAATAACAGGATTCATTCCTGCAACCTCAGGCAAGGTGCTGGTAAATGGAATCGACACTTCATCTGATGATACTGAAATCAAAAAAAATATTGGATACCTTCCCGAAAATAATCCTCTTTATCCTGAAATGTATGTGAGGGAATACCTGGGATTTGTTGCTTCAATGTATAAACAGAAAAATTCATTAAGAGAACGTGTAAATGATATAATAGGAATAACCGGTCTCACTGCCGAACAGAAAAAAAGAATAGGATCTCTTTCAAAAGGATACAGGCAGAGAGTAGGCCTGGCGCAGGCTCTCATACATGATCCGGAGGTACTTATTCTGGATGAGGCGACCAGCGGCCTCGATCCGAATCAGATAATTGAGATAAGAAACCTGATAAGAGATGCCGGCAGAGAAAAAACAATATTGCTCTCAACACATATTATGCAGGAAGTGGAAGCAATTTGCGACAGAGTGATCATTATCGACAAGGGTGTAATTGTTGCTGATGAGAGAAAAGGGGATATCTATAAAGTAATAAAAAGACAAATACAGATAATCCACGTGGAGTTTGATAAGGACCCTGAAGAGGAAGCTTTAAAAAGCATCGGGAATATTATTAATGCCCGGCAGATAAAAAAAGGCCTTTGGTATATCGAAGCTGAAGGAGAAGAAGATGTCAGACCCGCCCTGTTTGATTTTGCAGTTAAGAATAACCTTACGGTTCTTTCCCTCAAAAAAGAGGAAAGTAACCTTGAAGAGGTATTCAGACATCTGACACGTGATTAATATTTTTATTTTCCATTTTTTTTTATTTGCTTTGTTCCCGTAATTATCTGGTGGAAAGATTTGAGCTGATTGCAACCACAGGAAAAAATGCTAAAATGCAAAATATTCCTCACTTCAATCAACCCATCTTCCCGTCAGCTGTTCAGGTACTTAAAGAAAGCTTTAATTTGAGTACTTAAGATTATTTAATAAGAATCAGATGGGTTTGAAAAAAAGGGTTAAGTCAACCTTTCAACAGATCATTAAATTTTAAAACTTACTATGGGATATTTTTTTACTTCAGAATCAGTATCAGAGGGACACCCCGATAAGATAGCGGATCAGATATCAGATGCACTGGTTGATGAATTTCTTAAATGGGATCCCGAATCAAAAGTTGCGTGTGAGACATTTGTAACAACAGGACTTGTAGTTTGTGGGGGCGAAGTACAAACTGCAGGCTGGGTTGATGTACAGGAAACAGCCCGCAAGGTAATCCGTAAGATAGGTTATACAAAAGCTGAATACCGTTTTGATTGTGACTCGTGCGGAGTGATATCAACGATCCACGAACAATCATCCGACATACGACAGGGTGTCGTAAGAGATAAACCCGAGGAACAAGGTGCAGGCGACCAGGGAATGATGTTCGGATATGCATGTCGTGAGATGGATAATTATATGCCACTGAGTATCGAGCTGGCAAATGTTCTTTTACAGGAACTTGCAGCCATACGGCGGGTTAACAGGCAGATGAAATACCTGCGCCCGGATTCGAAATCACAGGTTACTATAGAATATGATGACAATAATAAACCACTCAGAATTGATACTATAGTGATCAGCACACAACATGATGAGTTTATTTTACCAAAGAATAAATCACATGCTGCCGAAAAAAGTGCAGAAAAAGCCATGCAGAAAAAAATCAAAGAAGATCTGCAGAATATACTTCTTCCCAGGGTTCAGAGATCACTACCTTCAAGGATCCGGAAATTATTCGGAGACGATATGAAACTTCTTGTCAATCCGACAGGTAAATTTGTAATAGGAGGTCCTCACGGGGATACAGGACTTACAGGAAGAAAGATAATTATCGATACTTACGGAGGCCATGGAGCCCATGGTGGAGGGGCCTTCTCCGGTAAAGACTCATCAAAAGTCGACAGATCAGCATCATATGCTGTACGTCATATTGCCAAAAACCTGGTGGCAGCAGGTGTTTGCGATCAGGCACTGATACAGGTAGCATATGCTATAGGTGTTGCACAGCCTGTTGGGCTGTATGTTAATACCTTCGGGACAGCTCGTGTAAAAAACAATAAAGGTAAGATATTGAGTGACGGAGAGATAGCACGTAAGATCAACAACCTTTTTGATATGCGGCCATATGCAATTATCGAACGTTTCGGACTTAAGAATCCTGTGTTCTATCCTTCAGCATCATACGGACATTTCGGACGCGATCATTATACAGACAATGTAGAGGTGTATTATGAGGTTCCGGGAAGTAAACCAAGGATCATCAATGGTAACGGTAAGAAAACCTGGATGAAAGAAGTTGAATTCTTTGCCTGGGAAAAACTCGATTATGTTGATAAAATAAAAAAAGCATTTGGTATTTGATACCTCCAACCTCTGCTAGCCCCGATCCTCTGCTAGCCCCGATCCTCTGCTAGCCCCGATTTGCAATCGGGGCTTTTCTCTGCTAGCCCCGATTTGCAATCGGGGCTTTTCTTTACTGGCACGAATTGCAAATCCGCGCCAGCTTTGGCACGGAGCCAGAAGGCTCCCCAAGGGGGGGCTATAGATCAATCGTAATGAGATGACAAACAAACATTTGGGTTTCAAGCCCCCTTTAGAGGGCATTCCGCGAAGCGGAAGGGGGTCAAAATGAAGCTTTAACTATCCTCGCAATGTTATCCGAACGTCCCAGAGTATAGTAATGTATCCCCGGAACACCCTCCCTGATAAGCTCTTTTGACTGCATAGTAGCCCATTCTATTCCAACCTCCCTGGCTTCTTTATCGGTTTTGCATTTTCGTATTGCAGAAACAAGATCATTTGGAACATCAATATGAAAGGTCTGAGGTAATAGATTAATATCGTTGAGAGTTGATATTGGCTTCAATCCTGCAATAACAGGAACATCGATACCTGTTTTCTTGCATTCATCCCTGAAGCTGAAGAACCTGCTGTTATCAAAAAACATCTGAGTGACTATATAGCTGGCTCCTGAATCGATTTTTAATTTCAGATTTTCGAGATCGGTTTGCATATTTGGTGCCTCAAAGTGTTTTTCAGGATAAGCGGCCACTCCCACACAAAAGTGTGTTGGTGTAGTATCAATAAGAGTCTCTTCAAGATATTTTCCATGATTCATATTAATGATCTGCTTAACAAGCTCATAAGTATGGGAATGGCCCTCTTTTTCAGGAATAAAAGTCCTGACACCTCTCTGGGGATCACCGCGCAGAGCGAGAACATCATCAATACCCAGAAAGTTCATCTCGATGAGCACATTTTCAGTCTCTTCTTTGGTAAACCCGCCACAAAGAATATGCGGCACCACAGTTATATCATACTTGTATTTTACTGCTGCCGCGAGGGCAATGGTCCCGGGCCGAAGCCTCGTCACTCTTTTTTCAAGAAGCCCGTCAGGCCTCTCTCTAAAGGTTATCTCATTGCGATGAGTGGTGAAATTTATATATGCAGGCTGAAATTCAATCAACCGGTCTATTGTTTTATAGACTCTTTCAATGCTATGTCCCTTAAGAGGTGGAAGCAGTTCGAATGTGAATAAAGGTCCGGTTGAATTCTTTATCTTATCTATTACACTCATTATTAGTATGTTATAAGTTGGGGGCGAGCCACCTGGCCGCTTCATTAATTGTCATATTTTTTCTTGAAGCATAATCTTCAAGCTGATCCTTACCTATTTTCCCGATATTGAAATATGATGAGTCGGGATGCGAGAAAATATAACCGCATACTGAAGATGTTGGAATCATTGCAAAATTCTCCGTCAGTTTAACACCAATGTTCTCCTCTGCATTAAGGAGGTCAAAGAGTGTTCGTTTTTCAGTATGATCCGGACAGGCAGGATATCCGGGGGCGGGTCTTATCCCTTTATACTTCACTGCCAGCATCTCTTCAACAGTAAGGTTTTCATCCTTTGCATACCCCCAGTATTCTTTCCGTATTTTCTCATGCAGCCACTCTGCTGATGCTTCTGCAATACGGTCGCTTAAAATCCTTATCATGATTATTGCATAATCATCATCATTGTACTTCTTAAGCGTATCTTCATTAAGATGAGCTGCTGCCGCAAAGAGACCAAGATTATCAATTTTACCTGATGATTCAGGAGCAATGAAATCGGCAAGTGAAAGATTCGGCACTCCCTTTTCTTTCTGCTCCTGGTTCCTGAGGAACCTCAAGACTTTCTTATCTGACACTCCCCCTTTGAAGGAGTCCCGATAACTATCGGGAGGGGGGATGTAAATATCATCACCTTGAGAAACAGCCGGATATAATCCAAAAACGGCCTGTGGATTTATTATTCTCCGGTTAATTATTTCATTTAAGTAATATTGTGCATCATCGAATAATTTCTTTGCTTCATTGCCCTTTACCGGATCGCTGAAAATAGCCGGGTATTTTCCAGTCAGTTTCCATGCAAAAAAGAAAAATGTCCAGTCGATATATTTACTGAGCTCTTCCAGGTTAATTTCTTTGATAAAATGAAGGCCGGGTTTTAACGGATTATATATATTCATATGGTCCCAGTCTGTCAAAAGCCTGTTTTTTCTTGCCTCAGCTATTGTAAGAAGATGTCGTTTCTTACTCCTTTGATCATGTTCTTCCCTCTTTTTCTGGTAATTATCTGCAAGAGAAGATATATACTGATCATGATCTCTACCGCGAAGGGCAGCAAGAACCCCTGCTGCTTTGGAAGCATCCTTTACGTGGATCACAGGTCCTGAATAGACAGGTCCGATCTTTACTGCAGCGTGGATCTCTGATGTTGTTGCACCGCCTACAAGCAGTGGAAGGGTCTGTTTCCGGCGGTTCATTTCGGATGCCACATGTACCATTTCCTCGAGAGAAGGAGTTATCAATCCGCTGAGGCCAATAAAATCGGCCTTTTCCTTTATTGCAGTATCTATGATCTTATCAGAGGGGACCATTACACCAAGGTCTATAACCTCATAGTTGTTACATGACAAAACGACACCAACAATATTTTTACCGATATCATGAACATCTCCTTTTACTGTTGCAAGAAGAATCTTAGCGGCTGTTTTATTCTTTTCACTTTCACTTTCTTTTTCTATATAAGGAGCCAGTTTTGAAACAGCTTTCTTCATAACACGGGCACTCTTAACTACCTGGGGGAGAAACATTTTCCCGGATCCGAAAAGATCGCCCACTTCATTCATCCCGCCCATCAGAGGTCCCTCTATTAATTTAATAGACCTGGAGAAAAGTGAACGTGCCTCTTCAACATCCTCTTCAATATATTCATCATAACCCTTAATAAGTGCATGTTTTATACGGTCGACAACAGAAAATGACCTCCACTCTTCACTCTTTTCTTCTTTCGCGGTTTCATTCCTGTAGTTTTCAGCAAACTGTACCAGCCTTTCTGTTGCATCTTTTCTGCGATTCAGGACGATATCTTCAGTAAGCTGTAACAAGTCGGGAGGTATTTCGCTGTAAACCTGTAACATACCGGGGTTTACAATACCCATATCAAGGCCTGCTTTTATGGCATGGAAAAGGAATACAGAGTGCATTGCTTCGCGCACAGGGTTAATACCTCTGAATGAGAATGACAGGTTACTGATGCCTCCGCTCACTTTTGCATAAGGGAGATTTTGTTTGATCCACTCTGTAGTACGGATAAAATTTACCGCATAGTTATTATGTTCCTCAATACCTGTTGCAATTGCCAGAACATTAGGATCAATAATCAGATCTTCAGGAGGGAATCCAAGTTTGTCCACCAGCAGATGATAAGATCTTTCAGCGACCTCAATTCTGCGTTCGTAAGTATCAGCCTGTCCTTTTTCATCGAA
This sequence comes from uncultured Rikenellaceae bacterium, assembly GCA_964584355.1. Classification (GTDB taxonomy): domain Bacteria; phylum Bacteroidota; class Bacteroidia; order Bacteroidales; family VadinHA17; genus LD21. The sequence goes on along the minus strand of CAZOZU010000023.1, from coordinate 5,887 downwards.
AAGCATTACTACAGCTGCAGCACCATATTTCCTGAGAAGCCTTGCATGCTGAAGAAATATCTCTTCACCTTCCTTAAGGCTTATTGAATTGACAACCGATTTACCCTGAATACATTTCAAGGCTGATTCTATGACATTCCACTGTGATGAATCGATCATCAGTGGTAATCTGGCTATATCCGGTTCCGACATTATAAGGTTAACAAATTTTACCATTGCTTTTTCGGAATCGAGCATTGCCTCGTCCATACATATATCGATTATCTGTGCTCCGCCCTCGACCTGGTTACGTGCTATTGCCAACGCCTCATTGTATTTTTCCTCCTGGATCAGTCTGGCAAATTTTCTGGAACCCGAGACATTGGTTCTTTCACCAATATTCACAAAATTGGTTTCAGGGGTTATTGTTAATGCCTCGAGACCGCTAAGTTTTGTATACCTGGTTATTACAGGTTTTTTCCTTGGGTTGTACTTACTTGCTGCTTCTGCAATCTTTTCTATATGCCGGGGAGTTGTTCCGCAACAACCTCCTATAATGTTTACCCAACCTTCTTTCATGAACTCTTCAACCACCGATGCCATATATTCTGCCGACTGGTCATATTCCCCAAACTGGTTTGGAAGTCCTGCATTGGGATGTACAGAAAGATAAAAACCTGATTTTGCAGACAATTCTTCTACAAATGGCCTAAGCTGATCTGCTCCGAGTGCGCAGTTAAGACCTGCACTGAAGAGAGGAAAATGTGACACTGAGACAAGAAATGCTTCCAGGGTTTGTCCGGTAAGGGTTCTTCCGCTCGCATCAGTAATTGTTGCCGATACCATAACGGGAAGCCTGGCTTCCTTTTCCTCAAAAACTGAATCAATGGCAAAAAGAGCAGCTTTACAGTTCAAAACATCAAATATCGTTTCAACGAGGAGAATATCAACACCTCCGTCGATAAGGCCTGCAGCTTGTTCAGAATAAGCTTTGACAAGATCATCAAAGGTTACTGAACGGGCTCCGGGATCATTTACATCTGCCGACATCGATGCAGTACGGTTGGTTGGCCCAAGAGTCCCTGCAACAAAATGTTCCTGTGTATCTCCTGATTTTTCGTAAAGGATAATTGCCTCCCTTGCAAGCTTTGCCGACTGGAAATTTATTTCGTAAACATGATTCTCCATACCATAATCGGCCATGGATATCATGTTGGAATTGAAGGTGTTAGTGGTAATAATATCAGCTCCTGCCTCAAGATAACCCTTATGAATATTACTGATTATCTCAGGTTTTGTGAGAGACAGCAGATCATTATTTCCTTTCTGGGGCTTTGGGTGATCCTTGAATTTCTCTCCCCTGTAATCTTCCTCCCGAAGCTTCTGTTTCTGGATCATAGTACCCATGGCACCATCAAGGACCAGTATGCGTTTTTGTATAATGTCTTCTATTGAAGGTCTCATTTCTTATTCTGAATTATCCCCCCTTTAGGGGGGCAGGGGGGTCAGTTAATCCCCTTCCTCCCAGTATTAATTATAAAAACATCCGACTTTTGAAGTTGTTCTCTTATTGTATATAATCTCTCAAGGTTTACAATCCCGATCACATATTTATATGATTTGCCGCAAAAGTATTCCGAGACTTCCTCAAAACCAAATAAATCCCTATCCTTTTCTTTATTATATCTCAGATAAACCTCAATTCTGAAGTTACGGGTATAATCCGTAACTGTTCCCTGTAGATACTTTTTATATTCATATTTGTATCCATACGAATTGGCTGAAATATCTGAAAGCACCGCACTTCCTGTAGCATGTCCGCCTGCACCCTTGCCGGAAAAAAACTGTTTATCGGCAAATGCCGCTTCAGTAATCACACCATTATACTCATTGTCAACATTATACAGATATTTATCTGAAGAGATGAATCGTGGAAGGACAAAGCTGGTAATGGTATTTTCATTTGTTTTACCCACAAAAGGAACAAGCTTTATCTTTAAGCCCTTCTCCTTTGCATACTGTATATCAAATTTCGAGATGGTCCTTATTCCATAGTGAAACACTTCGGAAGGGTCAAGGAAAAGACCATATGCATGACCGGTAATTATGCATAATTTATACTTCGGATCCCATCCGTCAACATCGAGTGTGGGATCTGATTCGGCAAATCCCTTTACCCTCGCCTCGTTCAGGGCAACATCATAATCAATTCCCTGGTCATGCATAAGGGTAAGGACATAATTTGTTGTTCCGTTAAGAATACCTCTTAACGAGTATAACAATTCATTATCATAGTATTCCTCGAGGTTTCTTATGATCGGAATACTTGCTCCGGCAGAAGCTTCATATAAGAGTGACACCTTATATTTTTCCTGCATTTCCACGAGTTCCCTGAAATGATTTGCCACCATCACCTTGTTAGCTGTAACCACATTCTTACCTTTTTTCATTGCCGATGTTACTATTTTATATGCAGCATCAGCATCGTCAATGAGTTCAACAACAAGATTTACTGACGGGTCATTCAGGATATCATTCTTATTGAAAGTGAAGTTAGACATTGGTATCCTTCTCTTTTTATTACGGTTCTTGACACATATTCTTACAATATCGGCCTTAAAACCTTTACTGCTGTTCAGGACATCATGTAATCCCTGTCCTACACAACCATAACCGAACATTCCTATTCTCAGTTTTTCCCTTGTCATTTTGTTATTTGTTAGAATTATTTTCCCAGAATTTTCTTACGACATTTGTAACAGTCACTGTTTCAATCAAAAAACCATCGTGTCCGTAAGATGAATCTATTTCAATATACTGTGCATGTTGCGTATTTGCCGTAATATACTTTTGATCATCAGTGGGAAATAAGATATCTGATTTTATTCCCACGCAAAGAACATCAGCACGGATTTTTTTAAGAGCATTAACAATACCTTCCCGGCCTCTTCCTATATTATGTGTATCGGAGAGGCATGTAAGACACCAGTAGGAATAGGGATTGAATCTTTTTACCAGTTTATCGCCCTGGTATGCCTGGTACGAAGCAGCTTTAAAACCGGTAAGTTTTTCATCATCATCTTCCTTTTGTGTCTGGTTATAGGCAGTCATCGTTCTGTAGCTTATAAGTGCTATTGATCTTGCTGCTTTAAGTCCTTTCTTTCCACCCTCGGGATCGCCCGAAGTAAATGTCTGATCTGCCTGCATAGCCAGGCGCATTGATTCACTGAAAGCCAGGGCCCATGGAGTCTGTTTGGCCCCCGAAGCCAGCACAATAAGTCTGCGTATCAGGTCTGGGAACATAATACTATATTCAAGAGCCTGGTATCCTCCGATAGAAGCGCCTATGATAGTGTGTATCTGTTTAATTCCCAGGTGGCTTCTCAGGATTTCATGTACATTGACAAGATCCCTGACAGTTATCAGGGGGAAATCGTGAAGCCAGGGTTTGCCGGTTTGAGGATTAACAGATGCCGGACCTGTTGTGCCATAACATGATCCGAGAACATTGGCACAAACAATAAAATATTTCCCGGGATCAAACAGAAGACCTTTTCCTACCATTCCCGGCCACCAGGCCTCGACATCAGAATTAGCAGTAAGAGCATGGCATATCCAGATCACATTGTCTGCCTCAGGATTCAGCTTTCCCCAGGTATGATAAGCAATTTCGAGTGACGGCAGCAATGTTCCTGTTTCTGTTATAAATGGCTGGTTATGTTTAAGTGTTTTCATTCAGATTATTTGTTTTAATGCCTGTTTGAAATCATAAATAATATCATCAATATGCTCAAGTCCTACAGAAACCCTGAACATTCCCGGTTCTACACCTGCTGCCAGCTGTTCTTCCCCTGAGAGCTGAGAATGAGTTGTTGCAGAAGGTTGAATTATCAGTGTCTTTGCATCACCAACATTAGCAAGATGACTTACAAGTTCAAGATGCTCAACCAGTCTGACAGCTCTTGATTTATCTGTTTTCAGTACAAAGCTCAAGACACTTCCTGCACCCTTAGGCAGATATTTTTGTGCCAGTTTATAATGCGGATTATCCGGTAATCCCGGGTAGTTGACTTTCTCCACCAGTGGATGATTTTTAAGCCACTGTGCAAGAGCAAGAGTATTATGAACATGCCTATCCATTCGGAGGGAAAGTGTTTCAAGCCCCTGCAGGAGGAGGAATGAATTAAACGGACTGATAGCCGGACCAAGATCTCTTAAACCTTCGACACGGGCTTTAACTATAAAAGCTATATTACCGGCAGCTGATTCTGGTGAGAAAAGTTCTCCGAAAATAAGTCCGTGATAGCCTTTCGATGGTTCTGTAAAGACAGGGAAATTACCATTGTTCCAGTTAAAAATGCCTGCATCAACAATAACTCCTCCCAGGCTTGTTCCATGTCCTCCTATCCATTTTGTGGCAGATTCGATAACAATGTTTGCTCCGTAAGCTGCCGGTTGGCACAGGTATCCACAGGCCCCGAAAGTATTATCCACTATCAGGGGGATCCCGTGTTTTGCAGCCAGCGATGCAAGAGCCTCAAAATCAGGAATATTAAAACCAGGGTTGCCAATCGTTTCAACATATAATGCCTTCGTTTTTTTATCTATCAAAGCTTCAAAGGATTCATGTTCAAGGTCTTTGGCAAACCGGGTCTCAATACCAAAACCTGCAAATGTTACCTTGAACTGGTTATGTGTACCCCCATACAAATAGGGAGAAGAGACAAAATTTTCACCCTGCCTGACTATGGTTGAAAGTGCAATAAACTGAGCGGCATGACCTGATGAAACTGCAAGTGCTGCTTTGCCTCCCTCAAGTGCTGCTACTCTGTTCTCAAAGATTTCCGTCGTAGGATTTTGGATCCTTGTATAAATATTACCCGGTTCCGACAGATTGAACAAATCAGCAGCATGCTTTGCATTTTTAAAGACATATGATGAAGTCTGGTAAAGCGGGACAGCCCTGGACCCGGTTTCTTTATCAGGCTTATGACCGGCATGTATCTGTAATGTTTCAAAATGTATTTTTGTTTTTTTCATTTTGTGTTTCATTTATAAGTATCATAGTTATCCTGCTGAACAGATATATACAATCTGTGACCGCAGCAATACGGTAAACGAATAAAAGCGTATAATTAACCAAGGAAAATATTTACCAGCGCATGTCCATAGGCATGAGCGGCATCGTAAGGTTGTTTCGGGTCAGATGAAATGTCTTCATGGTTTCCGTGTTTATTTTTATCATCTCCCGAGTTACTCGGGATTAGGTTTTGGCACCGTTGTCCCGAGTACTCGGGATTGGTTGCCAGGGTTTCGTAGAGCCTAATCTCTCCGCCCTTCTCAATAAAAATCAAACACCCTTAATGGAAGGAATATTTGATTTGTGGGGTCAAAGATAGAAAGGAATTTGAAAAATGCAAAAAAATCATATATATAAGTCCTCTTCAAGGGTTTGGGGGCAAGAATTATTACTTTTGTCATATCAATCATTTTTAATTATGGATAAGAACCTTGCTATCTATAACAGCCTGACACGTAAAAAGGAATCCTTTAAGCCACTACATCCGCCATTTGTGGGATTATATGTGTGCGGTCCCACGGTATACAGTGAACCACATCTCGGCCATGCCCGGCCTGCAGTGACTTTCGATCTGCTTTACAGGTACATGTTACATCTTGGATATAAAGTGCGTTATGTACGTAATATAACTGATGTTGGTCATCTTGAAAATGATGCTGATGACGGCGAGGACAAGATTGAAAAGAGAGCCAGGATAGAACACCTGGAGCCAATGGAGGTGGTACAGAAATATATAAACAAGTTCCTGGCAAATATGGAACAGCTTAATACACTTCATCCTGCAATTGAACCAAGGGCATCGGGACATATTATTGAACAACAGGAATT
>CAZOZU010000022.1:0-12306 GCA_964584355.1 uncultured Rikenellaceae bacterium | reverse complement strand
AATGATAAAGACGTTACCGTTAAAAGAGAACTTCTTTAGAAAATCTGCTGACAGAATGGGACTTGTGCCTGTTATTATAACTGATGATGAACTTGTGTTACCTGTCGAATATCACGGTTCAGCACATATTTCAGCAATCTCCGGTGCATTTGGCATCATAGCTATTCCTCCCGGCCAGCACAAACTTGAGAAAGGTATGATGGTAAGTGTACGCCAGGTCTGACAGAACACATAATTGAAGCATAAACTATATAATATGGATCTCCCTGAGAAACTGAATATTTTGATAATCACACTCAGCGATAGAGCATACAGAGGAGAGTATAAAGACCTTAGCGGTCCGCGTGTTAAAGAAATTCTGACGGCATACTTTAAAGATCAGCAACAGCTGTATAATATTGAACTGAAACTTATTCCTGATGATGCTGCTATTCTGAAAGATATCCTGATTAATGCAAAAAATGCTTATAATCTGATAATTACGACCGGCGGAACGGGAATAGGACCAAGGGATATTACTGTAGAGACTGTAAAGCCTCTTTTAACAAAGGAGATTCAGGGTATTATGGAATATATAAGGGTGAAATATGGTTCTCAAAAACCAAATGCTCTGCTTAGCAGAGGTGTTGCCGGTATTATCGGCAAATCGCTTATCTATACGATTCCCGGATCTGTAAGGGCTGCAGATGAGTATATGGTCGAGATACTTAAAACGCTGAATCATACCATACTTATGCAGTATGGTGTAGATATACACAGGAATGGTCAGTAGGAGACTTTATTGCTGGTATTTGCTGTTGCAGTTCCGATAACCCGGTCGTAACGTTCATAAGGATTCCTGTAATAGACAATTACAGTGTAATCGTTTTCAGTCTCATAATGGTTGCTTTCAAAAACTGTGGCTATACCCCTCGTATCGCCCTCTTTAAGAAAGACATATTCATAATTGTACCAGCCCTGTTTCAGAAGTATGGTGCATTCATATTGTCCATCCTGAGGATTGAATATCATAATGTTATTCTCATTAAAATCCCAGTTATTGAAGCTTCCGGAGATATACATATTTCCGTTCGCTATCATATAATCTGATGGAAGGGTAAAATAAACGTAAACATAATCAGCATCAGTTTCCGGATTCCGCCCCTCATCTGTCGCTATATAATACTTACCGTTGAAATCCTGCCAGTAAAAATATGGTTTGTATTCCCTGCTTTCCGAAGGGGCCAGAAAAATGTGGTAGTTTGGTGCCATATAATCTATCTGCCTGATAAATTCTGACTTATAGCGTATGCTTCTAATATCAAAATATCTGAATTCATTACTGCCACTGAATATATTTTTCTCCGATATTGAATTGAATCTGAGCTCGTTATTGCCGATAAAATCAGGTTTAAGGTTAGTCTTTGCATTACTCCAGCGGCCGTTTTGAAGAACAGCACAATAAATATTTCTGGCAGGATCAGTTATAGCGATCCCTGAAAGATTTACATTAAATTCAAACTGCTGACCTGTATTATTATAAACTGGTATTTGTGGTCTGAATGTCCTGAAATTTATTCCGGCTGCACCTTCGGTGATCACAAAACGTTGTGTAAGAATAGGATTGTCAGGTTCTCCATCGGCATACACATAAAGGATATAATTACCTGATAATAAGAAAGATATCCGGTCATTGGGGAAGGCCAGCGAATAATGAAAATAGTCTGTAGTGGTATTGAATGAGGGTTGAATGTCCTCTATTGGATTGTCAGGAAATCCCCCGAGGTATTCACTGGCGAAAATATCCGATCTGTTCCAGTCCTTATCGCAGTGAATAAATGTATAATAAAGTGTTTCGTTGTAATCGTCAAGCAGATCGAACTGAAATATCAATTTTTCCTCACTGTTTAGTCTTATTACAGGATACGATAAATTCCATCCTTCTTTATGAAGAATAAGGGTCTTTACTCTATCGTCATATATCCTGTTTGTGTAATGATCAGTATCTGTATTATAACCTGACAACGATAAAAATCCCGGTAAAAAAAAAGTAATAAATATCAGGAATTCATTCATAATGGGTGCTTTAATCAGATTGTTAACAAAAATAGTGCAAAAATATTACATCATATTTCACATTTTTTAAGTATTATCGATAGCTATTTATACATTTGTAATCATTGTTAATTTACTAACAAAACTCTGTCTAAGAGGATTTATTTTAATGGCTTTAAGATAATATGTCCAGAACTGTACGTATAAAAAGGGGATATAATATCCCGATAAAGGGTGAAGCTGAGAAGGCAATAGCCGGAGAATCCAATCCCATAAGGTATGGAGTTAAGCCTGTTGATTTCCCGGGTCTCACACCAAAGCTTGAGATTAAACCGGGGGATAGGATAAAAGCCGGAGCTCCTTTATTTCATGATAAAAACAATCCTGAGATAAAATTCAATTCACCGGTAAATGGTGCTGTAATATCTGTAGAGAGAGGTGAGCGACGCAGAATACTTGAAGTTGTCATTGAAAAAAGCGGTGACGCTTATATTGATTTTGGGAAAGCAGATCCTGCATCTCTTTCAAGGGATAAAATTACAGAACGTCTTCTTTTATCAGGGCTCTGGCCGGCTGTAAGGCAGCGCCCATATCATATTATTGCTAAACCGGGCGATTCTCCGAAATCAATCTTTATTTCGGGATTTGATACTTCACCTCTTGCCCCGGACTATGATTTTATTATGGATAACTTTCCGGCCAGGTTGTTCCAGACCGGTATTTCGGCAATTAAAAAACTTACTGACGGTAAGGTTCATCTTGTTCTTAAAAAAGATGGAACAGAAACACCGGAAAAATATAATGTTGAAGATGTTGAAATATCGTATTTCTCAGGACCTCATCCTGCCGGTAATGTTGGTATTCAGATACACCACCTCGATCCGGTCAACAAAGGTGAAGTTGTGTGGTATATCAATTTCCAGGATGTCTTTGCAATTGGAAATCTTTTTACTGAAGGAGTTTATAAACCCGAGAGACTGATTGCCCTTACAGGATCAGAAGTTTTAAATCCCCAGTATTACAGAGGACTGTCAGGAGGCTCTGTGGCACCTATGATAAGGGATAACATCAGATCATGGAATCTGAGATATATAAGCGGTAATGTCTTAACAGGAACTAAAATAAATGCTGACGGGTATCTGGGATACTACGATTCTCAGGTAACGGTGATTCCGGAAGGAGATAAATATGAGTTTTTTGGATGGTTGTTACCAGGTGCTGATAAATTAAGTTACTCAAAGACATTTTTATCCAGCCTGTTACCAAAAAAGACCTTCAAACCCGATACAAATTATCATGGAGGTGAAAGAGCCTTTGTGGTAACCGGTCTGTATGAAAAAGTATTTCCTATGGATATTTATCCCATGTACCTTTTAAAGGCAATTATTGCAGAAGATATCGACCTGATGGAAAACCTGGGGATATATGAGGTTGCTGAAGAGGATTTTGCCCTTTGTGAGTTTATATGTCCTTCAAAAATTGAGATACAGTCTGTAATAAGAAAAGGTCTTGACCTGATGATAAAGGAAATGAGTTAATATAATGAGACAATACTGAAGAATGGATTCTTTAAGAAAAAAAATCGATAAGATCAAACCCCATTTTGAGGAAGGAGGGAAGCTGTCAAAATTAAGATCAGTATTTGAAGGCTTCGAGGCTTTTATGTATGTATCCAAGAACGTTACTGTTAAAGGATCTCACATAAGGGATAATATTGACCTTAAAAGGGCAATGTTTATTGTTGTAATTGCCCTGTTACCGGCTTTATTATTTGGTGCTTATAATACAGGCCTCCAGCATTTCAGGTCTGTTGGGGTTGATACTTCAGTGCTTCACTCCTTCTGGTTCGGATTCCTCAGGATTCTGCCACTTATAATTGTCAGTTATATAGTAGGTCTTGGAATTGAGTTTATTGGAGCCCAGATCCGCGGACACGAAATTAATGAGGGTTTTCTTGTTACAGGATTCCTGATCCCTCTGATAATGCCTATTGATGTTCCATTATGGATGGTTGCACTGGCTACTGCCTTTGCAGTAATTCTGGGAAAAGAAGTATTCGGTGGTACCGGGATGAATGTTTTTAATCCCGCTCTTCTTGCGAGAGCATTTGTTTTTTTCAGCTATCCCGGGTGGATGACAGGTGATAATGTTTGGACAGAAGGCCTGACAAAAGGACAAAATATTATTGACGGGTTTTCGGGCGCCACACCGCTTTCCATGGGTGCATCGGGAGATATTTCAGGTATGCCTTCATTTATGGATATGTTTGTTGGTATAATACCCGGTTCCATTGGCGAGACTTCTACCATAGCAATTCTGATAGGAGCCTTGATTTTGGTAGTTACTGGCATTGGAAGCTGGAAAATCATCGTAAGTGTTTTTGGAGGAGGTCTTGTAATGGGATTGTTGCTTAATGCAATATCTGCAAACACTTATATGGAAATACCTTTCTATTATCACTTTGTAATGGGGGGATTTGCATTTGGTGCTGTTTTTATGGCAACAGATCCGGTTACCGGGGCACAAACAGAAAAAGGTAAATGGATATATGGATTTCTCATAGGAATTCTATCAGTCCTTTTCCGGGTTCTCAATCCTGCTTATCCCGAAGGTGTAATGCTGGCAATACTACTCATGAATATGTTTGCCCCCCTGATTGACCATTTTGTCGTGCAGTCGAACATAAAACGAAGGCTCCGGCGAACTGAAGTAGTAATTGCAAATAAAGTATAAGCAAATGAAAAAATTCAGTAACAGATATATTTTCATATTCTCCACAGTGATGGTTGTGATTGTTGCATCATTATTATCACTGGCAGCCACCTTGCTCCAGCCGGCACAGGAGAGAAATCTCGAAATAGAGAAAAAGAAAAGCATGCTCGAATCAATACGTATTCCTGCCACACGAAAAAATGCAGTGGATCTTTATGATAAATATATCACGGAAAGTTTTGTTCTTAACATAAAAGGCGAGGTACTGGATGATGTTGATGCTTTTACCGTGGTTTTGAAAAACGAACAGAAAAAAACTCTGGAAGAGCAATACCTTCCTGTTTTCATATCAATTCCCGATAACGGGGAAAAAGTAACTATTCTGCCTGTTGAAGGTAAAGGGCTCTGGGGACCTATATATGGTTATGTCTCATTGCTGCCCGATATGAATACCATTTATGGGGTTACTTTCGATCATAAAGGAGAGACGCCGGGACTTGGCGCCGAAATCAATACCACATGGTTTGAGAGTATGTTTGATGGCAAACAACTATTTGATAATGAAAGCTTTGTGTCCGTCGAGGTAGTTAAAGGTGGTGCTGATGCTGATGATATTCATAGTGTTGATGCCATATCAGGTGGAACTATTACCAGCAAGGGACTTGAAAAAATGCTTTTCGACTGTATAGTGAAATATGAAGATTACCTTATAAAAAATAGTAACTAATATATGAGCAATCAGGAAAAAGAGCCGATGTTCTCGGCAAAGAATTTTAACCTTCTTACAGCTCCGCTGAATAAGAATAATCCTATTACCATTCAGGTTCTTGGAATATGTTCAGCTCTGGCAATAACAGTAAAGCTGAAGCCGGCACTGGTTATGGCCTTATCGGTCATAGTAGTCATCTCTGTATCAAATGTTGTTATTGCATCACTCCGGCAGTATATACCTGAACGAATAAGAATAATTGTTCAGCTGGTAGTAATTGCAACACTGGTGATACTTGTAGACCAGATACTTAAAGCTTATGCTTTTGATGTAAGCAAACAACTCTCTGTTTTTGTTGGCCTGATAATTACCAATTGTATTATTATGGGCCGTCTCGAGGCATTTGCTATGGCAAACAGACCATGGCCGGCATTTCTCGATGGATTGGGTAACGGGGCAGGATACGGAATAATATTGGTTATCGTGGCTTTCTTCAGAGAGTTGCTGGGATCGGGTACTATATACGGTTACCCGGTAATTGAAAAATTAGGACTCTATTCAATAGGGTATGAAAATAACGGGATGATGATTTTGCCTCCAATGGCACTGATTGTCGTAGGATTAATAATCTGGGTTCAGAGAGGTGCTGATAAAAGCCTGATTGAGAATAAGTAAATACAGAAGTTATGGAAAATCTTCTCAACATATTTATCAAGTCGATCTTTGTCGAAAATATGGTTTTTGCTTTCTTCCTGGGTATGTGTTCATATCTGGCAGTCTCAAAAACCGTAAAGACATCAATAGGACTTGGCATTGCTGTTATTTTTGTACTTCTGATAACAGTACCTGTCAATTTTGTTATTGAAAAATATATTTTACAAAAAGGGGCTCTTGTCTGGCTGGGTAAGGGATTTGCAGATGTTGATCTCAGCTTTCTCACTTTTATAGTATTTATTGCAGTTATTGCAGCAATGGTTCAGCTTGTTGAAATGATAGTCGAAAAATTCAGTCCTCCTCTCTATAACTCACTTGGAATATTTCTCCCGCTGATAGCTGTAAACTGTGCCATATTGGGTGCTTCATTATTTATGCAGGAAAGAGAATACGCAAATATTGGAGAAGCAACGGTGTTTGGATTCGGATCAGGAATAGGATGGTTCCTGGCAATTGTCGGTATAGCTGCAATACGGGAAAAACTCCACTACAGTAATGTTCCAGATCCACTTAAGGGACTGGGAATCACTTTTATACTTACAGGATTGATGGCAATAGCTTTCATGGGATTTATGGGCATCACAATTTAATAGATATTTCTTATTATGGTTTTAGCTGTTACAACTACCCTTACCCTTTTATATAGTGTTATTGTTTTCCTTTTAATTATCCTGATCCTGGTTTTCTTGCTGCTTTTGGCACGGGATAGGCTTTTACCCAAGGGAGATGTTACTCTTCAGGTAAATGACCGCGAAATAACTGTATCTCCGGGTTCAAACCTGCTTTCAACACTATCATCCAATGGTATATATCTTCCATCGGCATGCGGGGGAGGAGGCACATGCGGAATGTGTAAATGTCAGATACTTGAAGGAGGCGGATCAATACTTCCAACCGAAACAGGCTTCTTTACCCGTAAAGAGCAATTAGATAATTGGAGACTTGGGTGCCAGGTTAAGATCCGGGAACCTCTCAAAATAAAAGTTCCTGAAGCTGTACTGGGAATAAAGAAATGGGAATGTGAGGTTGTATCCAACAAAAACGTGGCAACATTTATTAAAGAGTTTGTTGTTAGATTGCCAGAAGGAGAGGAACTTAATTTTGAACCGGGTGGTTATATTCAAATCGATGTACCAAGATACAAAGTAACATTCAGGGATTTTAGCATTGAAGAAAAATTCCATGAAGACTGGGATAAATATAAAATGTGGGATCTTTCAATAAAGAATTCCGAAGAGACATTCAGGGCATACTCCATGGCAAATTACCCTGCAGAAAAAAACCTTATCAAACTGAATATAAGAATAGCAACTCCACCATGGGATAATGCTAAGGAACAATTTAAGAATGTTCCCCCAGGTATCTGTTCTTCTTATTTATTTTCAAGGAAACCGGGTGACAAAGTATCCATATCAGGCCCCTATGGTGAATTTCATATAAAAGATACAAATAATGAAATGGTCTATATTGGTGGAGGAGCAGGAATGGCACCTCTGAGGTCACATATTTTTCACCTCTTTCATACACTGAAAACAGGCCGTAACGTATCGTACTGGTATGGTGCAAGATCACTCAGGGAGGTGTTCTATGAAGATGAATTCAGGGCAATAGAGAAAAAATTTCCGAATTTCAACTTAACTCTTGCTCTGTCAGAACCTCTTCCTGAAGATAAATGGAAAGGTCCAACCGGTTTCATTCATCAGGTGCTCTACGATAATTATCTGGGGAAACATGAGGAACCCGAAGATATTGAATATTACTTCTGTGGACCCCCTCTGATGAATAACGCAGTCGTGAAAATGCTCTATGACCTGGGTATCCCGGATGAAAATATTTCATTCGACGATTTCGGTATTTAACATTAATTATCTCAGTGTCGCTCTGAAAAAAAACGTTAGGAACTTACACAGAGTTCCGCAGAGGAGTCACAGAGTGCCACAGAGTATCAATTTAAATGTAAAATGAAAATCAAATTATCAGGTTTATTCGTTTTGTTGTTGATATCTGCAACTTCTTGTAATAAACAACTGGAATTCTCAAGTTTAAACGGATTTGCCCAGGGTACAACATATAGTATTGTTTTTGAAGATAATGGCAAACTTGATCCTTCAGGCCTGAAAGAAAATGTTGAAAAGATACTTTATGATTTTGATATGTCGCTTTCGCTGTACAAAGATTCGTCCGTAGTTTCAAGGATAAACCGTAATGAAAAAGTAATACCTGATTCATTTTTTATTGAAGCTTTCACTAAATCAAAAGAGATCTTCGAGTTAACAGGTGGTGCATTTGATATTACAGTAGGTCCGTTGGTCGAAGCATGGGGTTTTGGCCCTGATGCTACTAAAAACTTTTCTGAATCGATCCACGACTCACTCATGAAATTTGCGGGTATGGATAAAGTAGAAATAAGAGATGATATAGTCTACAAAGCAGATCCCCGCATAAAACTCGATTTTAATGCCATTGCTCAGGGTTATTCGGTCGATGTCCTGAGCAGGTATTTAAGCAGTATCGGAATAAAGCATCACCTGGTTGAAATAGGTGGTGAAGTAAGGGTTCGTGGTGATAAGGGAAGTGATTTGTGGAGGATCGGAATAGACAGGCCTGAAGATAACAATATGATGCCTGGAGAGGATCTTCAGGCGATTATCAGTATGAAAGACAAGTCTCTTGCAACTTCAGGCAACTACAGAAAATTTTATATTGAAGATGGCATCAAATATTCCCATACCATTGATCCTGAGACCGGTTATCCAGCCAGGAACAGGTTGTTAAGTGCAACAATCGTTACTGATAACTGCGCAACGGCCGATGGTGTTGCTACAGCATGCATGGTCATGGGGTTTGAAAGAACATTAGAATTTCTGAATTCCCATCCTGAATTTGAAGCATACCTGATTTACTCGGATGATAATGGCTATTTTATAACATGGACAACCGGATCTCTTAGGAAGTATATCTCTGAGACAATGTAAGTCTCACTCTTATCCACATGTCTCACATCCTCTGAAATCATTATCCTGATTACAACCTATGTCGGTTTTCTGTGCACATTTGATACCACGTTTTCGCATCTCCTTATTATGGCCTATATGCGTTTGCGGGAAACTCCCGTGAGACCTGATAAGAATCCTGATCCCCAGCAAGGCAAGGACGATTATAAGAAATAATGCACTAATAAGTAATAACTTCAGAAACATGAATAACAGGTTAAAGACTATTTTTTAAAGATAATCATCATTTATTGTGTTAAAGTTAAACAACTACTGAAATAATTTGTTTATTATTCAGAGTAAAATAAAAAAATAGCTCTTATGGTACAAAGCAACGATAAATCAGACATACGAATGAGCAAAGATAGTGTTCTTGCCGACTATCGTCTTGCCAATATCAGCCGGCAGCTCTCTGTTACAGGTCGTCGTGAAGTATTATCTGGAAAGGCAAAGTTCGGAATATTTGGAGATGGAAAAGAGGTGATCCAGATAGCAATGGCCAAACAATTTAAGGAAAGCGACTGGAGGTCAGGATATTACAGGGATCAGACCTGGATGATGGCAATGGGACTTTTTAATTCTGTGGAGTTTTTTCATCAGCTTTATGGAAATACCGACAGGAATATCAATCCTGGAAGTGGGGGCAGGGTATTCAATAATCATTTTTCAGTTCCGAATATTAATCCTGATGGGACCTGGCGTGATTTGACAAAACAAAAAAATTCCTCATCAGATATATCTCCTACAGCTGGGCAGATGCCGCGTCTGCTGGGATTAGCATATGCATCAAAACTATTCCGGTTGAATAAAGATCTGCACGAGTTTAAGACATTGTCATTAAAAGGAAATGAAGTTGCTTTTGGTTCAATTGGTGATGCCAGTACTTCAGAAGGCCATTTCTGGGAAACAATGAATGCAGCTGGTGTATTACAGGTGCCTTTGGCAATATCTGTATACGACGATGGATACGGAATATCCGTTCCGAAAGAATACCAGACTACAAAAGGAAGCATCTCCGATATAATGAAGGGCTTTGAGAATGAACCCGACCGGCCGGGTATAAAAATCTATAAAGGGAAGGGATGGGATTATCCCGGCCTGATAAAAATGTATGAAGAAGGAATTGCGATATGCCGCAGGGATCATGTCCCGGTTTTGTTTCATATCGAAGAGGTAACACAACCATTAGGCCATT
Organism: uncultured Rikenellaceae bacterium; assembly: GCA_964584355.1. Taxonomy (GTDB): domain Bacteria; phylum Bacteroidota; class Bacteroidia; order Bacteroidales; family VadinHA17; genus LD21. Next base: position 1,949 of record CAZOZU010000022.1, on the reverse strand, counting down.
CGACATCAGGATCGCATGAGAGATATAAAAGCAAAGAGAGATTGAAGTGGGAAGAGGAATTTGATCCTATACGAAAGATGAGAGAATGGATCATAAACCAGAAAATTGCAACAACAGAGGAACTTGGTAAAATAGAGGCTGAAGCGGAGCAGGAGGTTAAGGAGTCAAAGAAGCTTAGCTGGAATATGTTCCAGGATCCTATCAAGATTGAAAGGGATGCACTTGTAAAAATAATACAGGACCGTTCATGCAGGTGCCATGAAGAAGTAAAAGAAGCTTCCGTTAATGAGATAGCCGAAGATCTGGCTGGCGTACTTACTCCAATTCGCAAGGATAACTTCCAGGCTGCACGAAAGATCCTCAGAAATGTTTGTGAGACCTGTGAAAAGGCTGATAACCTCAGAGAGGAGCTTCATGGCTGGCTCAAACGTAACAATGCTGATGCTGAAATTAGCTATGACAAATTCCTATATAATGAGACACCGACATCTGTTCTTAATGTGAAACCTGTTGCCCCGAAATATTCTGATAAATCTGCTGACGTGCCTGGAAGACAGGTTTTGCGTGAAAATTATGATAAGCTTTTTTCGAAATACCCTCTTCTGGTCACATTTGGTGAAGATACCGGCAAAATAGGAGGTGTGAACCAGTCGCTGGAAGGATTACAAAAGAAATATGGTGAGCTCCGTATAACAGATACCGGAATAAGAGAAACAACGATCCTGGGTCAGGGTATAGGACTTGCACTAAGAGGTATGAGGCCAATTGCTGAAATACAGTATCTCGATTATATGATGTATGCAATACAAACCTTGAGTGACGATCTTGCAACGACACATTACAGGACTGCCGGCAGGATGATTGCACCGCTTATCATATCAACAAGGGGGCACCGACTTGAGGGTATCTGGCACTCAGGCTCACCCATGAGTATGCTTATTAATTCGGTAAGAGGAGTTTATGTGTGTGCTCCAAGAGATATGACACGCGCTGCAGGATTTTATAATACACTCCTCGAAGGTAATGACCCTGCAATAGTAATTGAACCTTTAAATGGTTACCGATTGAAGGAGAAATTGCCTGATAATCTGGGTGAATTCCGTATCAGTCTTGGTATTCCTGAGATCCTTACCTTTGGAACTGATCTTACACTGGTTACATATGGATCTACAGTCAAAATTGCAGCGGACGCAGTCAAACAGTTGTCAGCACATGGTATTTCGGTTGAACTCATTGATATTCAGACTCTTGTTCCGTTTGATATAAAGAAAATCATTCTTGACTCAATCAGGAAGACAAGCAGAATACTATTTCTTGATGAGGATGTGCCGGGCGGCACAACTGCCTATATGATGCAGGAGGTTCTTGAAAAACAGGGTGGCTGGCAATACCTTGACTCACCCCCTAAAACCCTCACTGCGAAGGAACACAGACCGGCTTATACTACTGATGGTGATTATTTCTCAAAACCGAATGCCGAAGATGTTTTTGATGCTGTTTATGGAATGATGAAGGAAGCAGCTCCGGCAAAATATTGATTATTCGGTAATCCCTATTATTTTAAGTAATTCAGTCGCTGCTTCTCTTGGTCCTGATGTTTCAAAGCCCTGAATTCCAAGCCTCGTTCTCATTTGGCCTACAAAAATATTCTTCTCATAGAACAACTCAAAGAACCTTGATGCTATTTCCTCGTGCAGCTCCTTATATTCAGGGGGACCAAAAATATTTGCAAAATATGAATTTACAATACCACTGGTAGTTGTTGTTCCTTTGCTCATTACAGCTCCCCTGCGGAATACTTCCAGAGCTTCAGCAGCAGTATTAAATTTCTCTATTACAGGATGTTCATTATCAATTTCCTCATAATTGTTTGCATAGAGAATATAATCAATCTTATGGCCTTTTATCACATTTTGAAATGAGGTAACAGGTATGACTATTCTGGAATT
>CAZOZU010000021.1:0-12384 GCA_964584355.1 uncultured Rikenellaceae bacterium | reverse complement strand
GGTTCGACGTCATGTTTGCTATGTGGTTGAGGAGTAAAAATATCGCCCGTGTAAAACCCGAGACGCAGATGTTCTATATTCCGGACTTTCACACCATAATGTGCCCATACCAGCTCCTCTTCAAATTCACGAAGCATGCCTTTAAGCTTCTGAATATCAGAAGGATTCTTTTGTCCGCTATAACTTGATCTCAGCAGTTCAATATTTTTCTTAATCTGTTCTATCAGTTCTTTCTTCGACTTCAATTTATATATGTCGACCATAACTCTTACCATTCTGTGGCATACTCCTCTCAACTGACCAGCCTCATCTTTGGCTGCTATTTTATTAAGATAGTGATTTACATCCTTGTCAAATTTGTATTTATATCCCTGATCGAAGAAATCAGGATATTCAATCATCTGTACTTTGCCCTTCTCTATATGGTTCAGTATCTCCTGCATAAGGTTCTGAAGCATAATATTTGTTACGGCCGTAAATCCTGAAGTTAATACCGAGAAATAAAATTCATTCGATGCTTCACGCAGCTGTGGAATTATACAGGGAAAGATACCAAGCATTATATCATCATGATGAGGCCCGGTATGAAGATAGATCTGATCTTTCTCTTTCCTGAGTCCGAGTTCCATTTTCTTTTTTGTTGAATCAACGACCTCCTTTACCCTGTCCATGGTAAGATTAGGAATCAGACGGCAATATGTATCATTTTTAAGGTCATCTATTTCCAGCTTATGAGCATATTTGTCTATTTTCCGGCAGAGGTCAAAGATTGCTTTCTCTGTTTTTTCAAAGCTCCATTCATCATCCTTATAATATTTCTCTATACTGTCATGAAGTTGAACAGCGGCTCCATCAGTGAGATAAAACCGTGCATTCTTCTGTCTATGCAACACAGTGGCAGGGTACAAATTATCAGGTTCATTCTCGAGTGCATTTTTTACCACATTTGCTTTAGCCTCACCGGCAGCAAAAATAATGGTAACGCCGTCGGTATTATATGTTATAGTACCAAGCCCGATAGTAATAACCAGCTTGTTCCTGGATACTTCAATACCGCCCAGATCACCTGCTGATGCAGCCTGTGTTTCAAAGTTGGTTGCAGTCAGCCTGGTAGATGAATTATGGTCACTGCCACGCGTATTAAAAGCTATATGCCCGTCGGGCCCCATGCCTCCCAGGAAAAAGCCGATACCCCCGAGTTCCCTTATCCTGTTTTCATAATCCATACACCAGTTGTCAATGCTGAAAATAGAGGTCTGTTGCAGTTTTTCCTGTGGTGTGGAAGCTTCCCTGTTACGCAATGTCAAGTCAATCCGGCTATCCGGAAATACTTCAGAAAAATGTTTTCCCTCCGAAAGTGTTATCTCATCACAATTTATCAGCAAAGCCTTTGCCGGATCGAGATTAAAGCCTTTTATATAGTAGTTATTTACATAATCATAAAAACTGTTATGCTGTTTTGGATCTATCGGATAAAATTCATCGATCTGAACAAAATGCAATCCCCTGAGCGATGGTTTCTTTCCTGTTAAAAGGCCATTTTTCTCCATCATCTCACGATTTTCCTTATCATCCCAGCCATCGAGAAGTCTCTTAGTCCATTTAATAAAATATTCCGGCGTTTTACCTGTCGGAAGGCTGATAACACCCTCGGGATTTTCAGCCACCCACTCGATGAACCTCAACGAAGTGAGCAATCCAAGATCAGGGAAATTCTTAACAATAATATATGGTATCTTTGTTGAGAATTCATTTCTCCCCGAGCTGTTAAAAAATGATTGCTCTACATTTGATAAACTTTTGATCTTCATCTTTACAACTTTTAAAAATCAACCTTATTCTTTAATAATTGCTTCATAAAGTATCTCGGCAGGATGAAATGTTTTTTTTCCTGTTCCTTCTTCAATATGATGCCTGCATGATGTCCCCGGTGCAGCTATAATCGTATCATCTGATGTATTGCGCACAGCCGGGAAAAGTATCAATTCGCCAATCTTCTTGCTCATTTCATTTTGTTCTTTTTAATACCCATATGCTCCCGCCATACCGCAACATCCGCTGGGTATCTCTTCTGCGTTGTAATTTACAGGTATAGAAAGCATCTTCAGAGTATAGTCAGTTGAAGATATAGCTTTCTGCTGACAATGACCATGTACTTTTATTTTTTTATGATCTGAGGTGAACTGTCCGGAGATGATCCTGCCATTATCGAATTCCCTGCAGATAAATTCTTCGAGCAGCATAGTCTTGTCTCCAAGTTTCATGGCATCATCCTCCAGGTCTTTCTCTACAATCTCAGGGTATTCATCCCTGAATGTAAGTATAGCAGAAGGTTCTATTCCTATCAAAGGTGCATCCTCAGAAATAATCTTCTTCAGGAGTTGTATATTTCTGTCTGCGACTCTCCTGGCAGCTTTAAGCATTCCCTTCGAGAAGAAAGTTCTTCCACTTTCCCTGTGCGTTGGGATAACAACCTCGTATCCAAGTTTTTCCAAAAGAAGAATTGTCTTTATACCGATATCACTTTCATTATAATCAGTAAACTCATCGGCAAACAGATATACTTTACCATTCTTCCCGGCTTCAGAATTTCTATTTCTTCTCCGCCAGGTTCTGAGGGTTATTGCAGAAAGTGATGGTATTCTTCTGCTCTCCTCAAAACCAATGATCTTCTTAAATATTTTTAATCCTGTTATAAAATTTGTTACAGGCCTGAAAATCATACCGAGTCTGTTTATACGTGGTAACCAGCCAACAAGCCAGCTTCTGAATGGAATTCCATGAATATCATAATGATGCTGTAGAAATTCGGCTTTAAATTTTGCCATGTCGACATTGGAAGGACATTCCGATTTACAGGCTTTGCATGAGAGGCATAGGTCCAATACCCTGTATATCTCTTCATGATCCCAGGGATATTTCTTTCCAGAGCGGGTAAGAAATTCACGTAGTATATTTGCCCTACCCCTTGTTGATTTATCCTCATCGCTGGTTGCCATAAAGGTTGGACACATTGTACCTCCAATAACAGAACTCTTGCGGCAATCACCTGAACCACTGCACTTTTCTGTTGCAAAAAGGAGTGTGCCTTTTTCGGGAAATCTGAAGGTTGTTCTGAGAGGTTCCGGTTGTTCTCCTTTCTTATATCGAAGATTCTGATCCATAGAAGGCGTGTCAATTATTTTTCCGGGATTAAAAATATAATCCGGATCCCATGTTCTTTTAAGCTCTTTCAGAAGCCGATAATTATGTTCTCCGAGCATCATGGGAATAAATTCGCCTCGAAGCCTGCCATCGCCATGTTCACCACTGAGTGAACCCCTGTATTTTTTTACCAGGGAGGCTATCTCTTTTGCAATATTATGGTATATCTCAATATCTGCCGGATCCTTAAGATTCAACAGCGGACTGAGGTGAAGCTCGCCGGTGGCAACATGGGCATAGTATGCACAGTCGAGGTTATACTTCTTAAGAACCTGTTCAAATTCAGTGATATAGTCTGGGAGATATTCAGGAAGCACAGAAGTATCTTCAATTACCTGTACACTTCTTTTTTCCCCCGGAATATTAAGAAGAACACCAAGGCCTGCCTTACGCAGATCCCATACCCTCTGGATCTCTTCACTACCGGTATAAACTGGGAAATGATATCCATATCCTGCATTCCTGAGTTCATTCTCAATGTTCCCTGCAGATGCTAAAATTTCATCAACAGTATCTCTTAAAAGTTCAACAAGCAGGACTATCTTTGGTGTTCCCTTAATGAAAAAGCGGTTTTTGCTCTGGGTAATATTGTCTTTGGTACAGTTGAGAATAAAATCGTCGATCAGCTCAATTGATGCAGGATCATGTTTTAGTATCAGTATATTAGCCCCCAGAGCATCCTGAAGAGATTCGAAATGAGCACAAATAAGGCCGGTCTTGAATAAAGGAATTGTTACAAGGTTCAGTTTCATACTGGTTGTAAAGGCCAGGGTTCCTTCCGATCCGGCCAGTAATTTACATATGTTTATTTTTTTACCATTTTCACTGAAGGGGTCCGAATCGAGCAAAGTGTCAAGAGCATATCCGTTGTTACGGCGTCTCAGTGCAGGATGCGGAAACTGATCTATAATCTCCTTCCTGTTCAGAGGATCAGACAGTGTATCACTAATATTCCTGTAAACAGCCGTTTCAAGAGAAGATGGATCTCCATTGCATTTCTCATTAAATTCACTGGGTGTCAATCCCTTAAACGTGGTTTCGGAGCAATCAGAAAGAATAACATCTGCTTCGAGAATATGATCTCTCACACTGCCATATATCAGGGAATGTGCACCGCATGAATTATTGCCAAGCATTCCTGCCATACAACACCTGTCAGCTGTTGATGTCTCTGGTCCAAAAAAGAGCCCATGTGGTAAGAGGAATTTGTTTAATTCATCGAGTATCACTCCCGGTTCAACAATGACCCATTTTTCGGCCGGATTGAACTCAATTATACGGTTCATATACTTTGAAACATCCATAACTATCCCCGGGCCAACCACCTGTCCGGCCAGGGAGGTCCCTCCTCCCCTGGGAATTACTGAGGTTCCGGTAACTCTGGCAAAACTGATTATCTTCTTAACATCCTCCTTATCCTTTGGCCTTGTAACAGCAAGGGGCAGCTCTCTGTACGATGATGCATCAGTGGCATACAGGATCCTCTGAAAATCATCAGTATACAGATCACCTTTTAGCTCTTTCTGTAAATCGGAGAATGTCATATTAATCTTTCCTTTTTATTCCGAATGCAGGATCAATTTTCAGGAATTTAATAATTGCTAATCCTGGTATTGAACAGAGAATCACAAATATGAAGAACCACTGGTAACCGAGTAATTCTTTCAAGAAGCCGGAGATCATTCCGGGCAGCATCATACCAAAAGCCATAAGTGATGTCCCTATTGCATATTCTGCAGTTTTGTATTTACTCTCTCCAACATAATAAAGCATAAAGAGCATATAAGCAGTAAATCCGAAACCATACCCGAACTGCTCAACGGCTACCGAAAGGTATATGGAGATATTACCGGGCATTGGTTGTAAATATGAAAGATAAATATATACAGCACTTGGAATATTTAAACATAATGCCATCAGCCAGATAAGACGTTTCAGACCATATTTCGCAGCAGTTATACCTCCCAGTATACCTCCAAGAGTAAGACATATCATCCCTGCTGTACCATAAGCAATACCATATTGTGCTGAGGTCATACCTAAACCGCCCGTATTCCTCGAATCAACAAGAAATGGTGTAGCTACCTTCACAAGCTGTGATTCACCAAGCCTGTAAAAAAGAAAAAATAAGAGTGCCGGAACCACTCCCGGTTTTGTAAAAAATGAGACAAAAACTTCTTTATATACCTTCCATCCCATTCTTTCTTTTGTACTTTCTTCATCCGGGTGTGGCATCATAAATCTGTGGTATATTGCCAATGCAAGCAATACTACCCCGAGTACCGCCAGGGACACCGTCCAGCTGAATGCAATATTACCGGCTGAAACATCAAATTCCGATGAGGTTGTTTCGGAAAGATTATGGTCAACCTTTACGGAAGTTGCAACCGGTATGTTCCAGTTACGGCTTGTAAATTCAAACCTTCCTGTCTGGTTACCGGAAATATCAATATCCTTGCTGCCCGAGGTTCTTGCTACATTGACGACTATTGTCTCACCCTCATCGGGTGGTGCAGATAAAGCAATATAGATAACAGCCGAATCCAGCGCTGATTCACCTTCCTGGTATACAGGTACTTGCAGCTGATCCGGGAAAAGAAGCAATAATGGCTCTCCTTCAGACTGTTCTATATGTATTTCAGCAGGATCGAAGGGTATATAATTTTCGGGAAGTACCGATCTGACCTCAAAAGAGACAGGTTCAAGTCCCGTATTCTTCTGAATCAGACCGGCTATAACGGGTATAAGTCCAAGGGCTGTTAGCATAGCAAACCGGTAAAAAGTGGATCTTATCCCTACAAAGAACGCCTGTTTATGCTGGTCGAGGGCATACATATAAAAACCGTCGGCAGCAATATCATGACTTGCTGAAGAGAAAGCAACAATTGCAAATATTCCCAGGGTTATCGGATAAAAGAAAGAGAGAGGCATCACAATACCGGCAGCGATAAAGGCTGCTCCAAGTAGTATCTGTGTCCATACCACCCAGTTTCTTTTTGTTGAGACAACGTCAATATACGGGCTCCAGAGAGGTTTGATAGCCCAGGGGAGATAGAGCAGGCTGGTCCAGAATACAAATGAGGCAATGGAAACACCCATGGTCTTGTAAATAAGACCCGAGGTTGTCATAACAATACTGTAAGGGATTCCCTGGTAGAAGTAAAGCGTTGGAACCCATGCCCATGGTGAACGTTCCTTGCGTCGATTCATGAAGAAATATTATAAGTGTTCAAATGTATATCCTTTTGAAGAAAAATAGTCTATGATATCCTCAAGTTTCATATAAAACTTATCTGTACGATCAGGATGTGTACCAGGATGAATCAGGATGATAGCTCCATTCAACCCATTCGAATCTTTCACCTCAAAATCCTTCAGCTGCTGCAGTAACTTATCCGACGACCTGTAGTTTTCCATGTCGGGGGTTGTATAATCTGCATTGGTTCCTGTTCCGGGAGTAAGGTTTATCAGATATACACCCAAATCCCTGGTCCAGGAAGATATCACAGCATTATGCCATTCATAAGGTGGCAGAAAATATCTGGTGCCTTCTGTTCCGGCATTTCTTTTCTGAAGTTCCCGGTAATTTGCTTTAAGGTCTGATATAAAATCATCTTTTGTCACTAATAGTGAATCTCTTTTCTCCCATGAAGCATAGAGCAGGTGTTTATCGGAATGAGGACCAAGAAAATGACCACCAGAAATTATTCTCCTTACTATTCCTGAAAACTGCTTATTTCTAAGGAAGTTACCTGTCAGAAAAAATGATCCTCCGGCATTTTTCTCTTTCAGGATCTTAAGGATATGTTTAAAACCCTCTCCATACTCATCTGCAGAAAAAGTGAGACAGATCACTTTTTTGTTAATGTTCTTCCTGATTATTGCTCCATGGCGATCAATGATAATTTCCGGTTTCGTTGCAGCCTGTTTTAATCCCTCTGCTTCAAGTGATGAAAGGCAATAGCTTAGGCTTGCTGTTCCGTCCATGGTAGGCTCATTGGTACTATAATCGCCTATATCATCGTGATAGACTACTTTTCCGTTCTGAAATTTCTCATATTCATCGTGACGTAACAATGTTATACCTATCAGGTTATTATATATCCTTGCATAAACCGGTCCGTCAACGAGTCCTCCTTCCGGTATCTTTCCTAGTATTGAAGTAAGTGCCGCATGTGGATAAAGAGGATAGTCACCTCCTGCCGGCAGCCCGCTTATCATAGATGTCCCCCACGGATTGCATCCGAAAAGCCAGTCCCGCAATGCTGCTTCTGTTTCCCTGAAGCTCGCGTCGCCTGTTGTTTCAGAATATAACATATGCTGGGTAAGTGCTGCTGCAACGTAATTATTTGAACACCAGACAAATGGAATCTTAACTTTGAATGGATCATTCTTTCTCCTTTCCTCCATCAAACTGAGTCCCTTCTTCATAAAAGCTTTATATTTTGGCGAGTATTCTGTCTTTGATTGAGCCAGGCCTGCATGTCCAAGGTTAACGAATGGATAATACTGGTAATGACGGGCTGTATCTTTTTCCATCCATGGTGTAGCCGGTTCGAGAGTACCCCAGTAATCTGCATGTTCAAGCCAGGCTGAATCGCCGGTAAGACTGAATAATGACCATGCTGCAAGCTCAAGATCATCAACCCAGTTATCCTCCTCATAGAAATAGGGCGATACATTACAGGCAGTCTGAGTATTACCTAAATCTGTGAGTGCAAATTCCCAGGCATCTTCAGCTTTCACAGCCAGATCTGCCGATAATGCCGGATAGTAATCCCTGAGTATTTCAGCACCGAGAGCAAATGAAGAAGCATATTTCCCTGCCACAGATGATACGCCAGTTGTCCTGTTCTTATATTCAGCCAGACCCTGTGATTTACCAGTTACAAAATATACAGGGCGGTACAAACCGTTCCCGTAAGAAACCTTATCTTCAGTTGGGATCCTGAATCCCCTGTGGTCGCGGTCATCAGCAATCTGATTGAACATTACACCACTATCAGGATTCATCTTTACAAGCCAGTCAATACCCCACTTGGTCTCATCAAGAATATCTGGAATACCATTACTCCCAGGATCACCGGAAGAGTTATAGTCATCCCTGTAGACACCCGGATTTTTTGAATATGCAAAGAACATCTGATAAACGGCATTTGCTGAAGTGGTAACATACTGAAGGTAGTCACTGGCATCGTGCCAGCCACCTGTGACATCAATTATTTCCCCTGTTCTTTGAGGATGATCAACAATAAATCCATCATGGGTATGGCATGAATCAGCATAATATGGGTTATATCCGCACCTCTGCTGCCTCATGTATCTTAGTATATAATCGGCAGTTCCCTGGTAAACATCAGAAGCTATTCTGAAAGGTTCCGATCTGGTATCGTTAATAACAATATAATAGCCACCGGGCTTCTCAACTTCCGAAAAGTCGAGCCGGGCAGCTGATGTCATACCCCAGTCAGCTCCACTGTATTCCTGGCCAATTCCTTTGAAGACCACACTGTCGGTTATAGCATCACATACAGTGAAACTGCCCACCGGCACTGATTCTTCAGAAATAAAAACTGCAACTTTAACAGATACAGGTAGATACCCCAACTGGTTGACACGGATCCACGACTGGCTGAATAGTGATTGGCTTAAAAACAGGATTGTGATTATCGAAGCCAGGTATTTTTTCATAATGTATTTATACTAGTCTTATAATGTTACTACTTTCACACCCCCCTGCCCCCCTCAAGGGGGGATATATCAATATAACTTTTTCAATATTGCGCCGGGGAAATAATGCTCCAGTATCTCCCTGTAGGAATAACCCTTTGTACCCATTACAGCAGCACCAATCTGACAGAGTCCTACACCATGCCCCCACCCGGCACCATGGAGGACAAACACCATTTTGTCACCAGTTCCTGTTTTTTCAACAAAGAAACATGAGCTGTAGAGATGCGATAAGGAGAGCGACTTTCTTATCTCAAGTTCCTTCCCGATGATCATCGTAAGCTTTGTTCCCTCTATCTTTAACCTTATTATTCTTCCTGAAACACCTCTTTCAACCGGAACAAGATTATTTATAATACCAAAATCGATACCGGTACGTGCCTTCACCAGTTCGGTAAGTTCTTTCTGAGTATATGTAACTTTCCATCTGAAGAAATCAACAGTCTCCTGATCATAATCATTCAGCACCTGGTTTAATACCTTACTGTCGGATGTATTACAAAAAGCATCGGGTTTGTCAGATATCCATTTAATGGCATCTGCCTCTTTCGTCAGATCAATTTCGTTGGTTAATACTACTTTTTGACTATCAACGACTCTTGTCAGATAGGGATGATTAACAGGTTCCCATACATTCTCAAACAGTTCTGTCATTCCCCCGCAGCACTTGTAATATCTTGTATCACAGACATTTCCTTCGTATGTAAGAATTTCGCCGTAAGTAACTTTTATTGCATTTACAACTATCGGTGACGAAGCACGTGTAATACCCTGGTATCTCTGGCAGTGATCATCAGCGCAAACATCAAAATTAATATGATCTTCCCTGTCATGCCACCTGATGATTTCGTTCTCAGATTCAAAATGGGTATCATATTTTTTCTCTTCACTTTTTAACTTCCTGCTTTTTTCTATCTGGGCCAGCAGCCAGCTGCGGGAGATCACCGCATGGGCCTTCAGGAATTCTTCTGATGCTGTGGCACGCATTTCGGAAGAGATGACACTTGTAAGATAATCCTCAATTGAAAGAACATTTATTGCTGTTATCTTATTATCTTCAATTAAAAACTTAAGACTTCCCTTAAAGATCTGATCTTCTTTGCGTTGCCAGTGAAAATCAACACCAATGGTTACTGAATGCAGGGTAAAAGATGATTTTGCATTATCCTGGGGAGTAAGCAAAAGAGGGTTTTCTGATTCGATGGATATTTCATCACAGTTCAATGTAATTTTTCTACCTGAATATCCTGCAATACACTTTCCGGCAAAGTATTTTCCGCTACTGTCTTCTTTGAATCTGCCGTTAAGAGTGAAGCTGATCTCTTTCAGCGAAAAGATCCCTACCTCTATTTCCGGAGTCTCTCTCTTTTCAATCATACAATATCCTTTAAAAGGTATGTTGTTTCATTTTCATTAAAGCATACCTGAGCAAAGATATCTTCAATATCAGCCCTGGTTATTTTTTCAAAGTCCTCCTCTCTTGGGGTTATCAATACACCACCAAGATCAACTGCTGCAGGACTTACCATTAACTGGCCTCTTCCTTCAGTAAAAAATTGAGAAGGACGGTGTTTTTTCCTTGGGATAATATGGATTGTCCAGTATTTGTCAGCATGATCAACCAGTATATTCAACATCGGTTCCGGACGGTCAGGCTGTACCCTTGTGAGCCTTTCAAGAAAATTATAAAAGGTGTTGATCAATTTCTTTCTGTGATCACCTTTCAGGGTAATTATTCCGCGCTGGTAATCTTTCCAATGCCATATTTCCATACCCTCTTCTGATGATAACAATGTTGTAAAATCTCTATTCTGAAAATCCTTTCCCAGGGGCATAAATCCACGATTTCCTGCCTGGAAATGAAAATGGTCGGGTGCTGAAGCTCCGCATTGTGGTCCGTTATAGAAAATTACAAACGAAGGCAAAGCCTCAGCAAGAACCAGCATAGTATCAAAATTATTTCTTATCCTCTGGTCAATATGAAGTATTGATGGTATAGTAAGATGTCTTTTAAAAATAGGAAACGGGTTTACAAGAATTGTCAGTTTATCTTTAAAACTAACACCTCTCTGTTCCGGTGGTCTGTTTTTTTCACAGAGGAAGCATGGTCTTGCCTCTATTGATTTTGTATCTACCTTCGCTGATGAGGATCTAATCCTTCCCGGATTAAACTGAACAAATACTCTGAAAGCACCGAAATCAATCACCCTGTTTATTACATTCTCAAGCTGCCTGTAATTGAGTTTTGCCAATTCCCATTCGTGAAGCTGGGCATCAAAAAGTTCGTCAGTTTTCTCAGAATACACTTATGCAGTTATTTTTTTATTCATTTGTATCCTTGCCAAAAGCTCAATGGTTCTTAACCTGTCCTTATAGTGGTTATGGGCATTCATTTTGTTCACATCGAGAGCGTCATCGGTATTGCCCTCCCATCTGCGGCAAAGGTAAAGAGGTTCATAGATCCTTCCAATCTGGTATTGACGGCCTATGGCAAGTCCCACAGCATAATCTTCACCATAGCTCACATTGGGTATACCTATACTTCTGATAACAGGTGTGTAAAAAGCCCTCGGGGCTCCTAATCCATTAATTCTCAGTGCATTATTCCTGCCATTTTCAGGGGTCCATTCCTTGTGATCAATCACTCCGGGAGGCAGATCATCAAGATTAAAATTGACCATTTTGTATGATCCTACAACCATTGCACACTGCTGGTCATAAAATGCATTCACAATTTTCTTTATCACTTTATTATCAATATAAAGGTCATCACTATCGAGCTGAACAGCGAATTTTCCGCATTTTTCATGAAAGACGCCTTCATTCCAGCATCCTCCAATACCGAGATCATGTCTTTCGGGAATAATGTGAATGACCCTCTCATCATTTTTTGCAAAAGAACTTACTATGTCTGTCGTCCCATCTATGGAATGGTTATCTATAACTATCAGGTTGAATTTGAATTTTGTCATCTGGCTCAGAACTGATCTTATAGCATCGCTGATTGTCTTTGCCCTGTTTTTTACCGGAATGATGACTGATGCTTCATACTCAAAATCATCTGCATCAAAACTTATATCCCTGAATTCCGGTTTCAGCCAGCCATTTATTCTCTTAAGATGTACAGTACATACATCTTCCATTTCAATCTGTACCTGTCTGTTTTTCGGATCAACATAATCGAACTGTTTTTCTCCTGATTTCCTTGTATCACTTTCTGTTTCAGTGTATAGCATTTCGGGCAGATGCATAATGGAATGGAGTTCCGATATTTTCAGCCTGAGATCATATAATCCTGCAAATCGGTATTGCCGGTTCATTTTCTTATAAGCATACTGGAAGGCAGAGTCTCTATATAATATCACAGAACCAAAATTGAAATCGTCACGCAGGCTTCCCTCCTGATAGTCAATTACAGGATGTGGAGAAAGCTGGTTGTTTTTGTTTTCG
>CAZOZU010000020.1:5344-12535 GCA_964584355.1 uncultured Rikenellaceae bacterium | reverse complement strand
ATCAAAATGAGTCACCTCACCCGTTAAGGTGTCATAAAGAACAGGAGGATTATGGGCTGCATTCACATATTCAAGTAACTTTTTCCTGTGATCATATCGTGCGATGAAAAGAGTAATGAACTTTTCGCCGGCAGCATTTGATACAACAATTGAATTAAGTTTGTTTACTAACTGTTCAAGGTCGATATCAGCTGTGAACATTGCATGCAGACTTGCCTGGAAATTTGACATCAGTATTGCTGCAGAGATACCTTTTCCAGAAACATCGGCAATACAAAACCCGGTTTTTGTGTCGGACAGTTTTATACAATCATAATAGTCTCCCCCTACTTCGTAATGAGGATGATAATAGCCATTTACTATTATTTCGGGGCTCTGAGGCATGTGACGGTTGTCAGGGATAAGCATCTGCTGCATTCTGGCAGCCAGCTCCAGCTCTTTCTTTAGTGCCTCCTGGCGGAGACTTTCCTTATGAAGCCTTATATTCTCGATGGCAACAATGATGATGCTGGAAATTGTCTGTATAAAATTCAGATGTTTAAGTACCGGGCTCATACCCTCACCCTCTTCCTCGATATCGCCGATGAACAAAAATGCAAGGTGAACATTGTTATTAAATACAGGGACAATAATATCGACTGCCTCAAAATCCATATCAGATGAGACATACGTGATGTCATCAAAACCAATCAGTCGTGATTCGACATCAATATTTTCGAATTTTTTTGGAAAGCCGGCGTTGAGTAAGCACTCCCACTCTTCAGAACGCTTGAAAATAAGGATCTTCCCAATTCCCAGGCTATCTCTCAGTATAGATTCATATTTGGCGAGAAGAGTCTCGGTAGGAAGGTTTGCATTGATTGACAGAGTAATATCGAGCAATGAATCCAGCTTGAATCTGGATATTTTAAGCCTGTCGTTCGGGATCTTCGTGGATTTCATTTCGCGATCTAACTCTTTACCCGCTCAACATATGAACGGTTATGTGTGTCAATTTTTATTTTGTCTCCTGTGTTAATGAACAGGGGGACCATTATTATACTTCCGTTTTGCATTTTTGCCTGTTTGGATGCATTTGTTGCTGTATCACCTTTAAGACCCTGTTCGGAGTATACAACCTCCATTTCAATAAACTGAGGCAATTCCACGGAAATCACATTTTCAGTATCAGCATGTACAACAATTTCTACTTTTTCTCCCTCGAGCAAAAATTCAGAAAAATCTATCAAAACCTCACCGACATGTATCTGTTCAAATGTTTCAAGGTGCATAAAATGATAACCTATATCATCCTTATAAAGAAACTGGTAAGGACGTCTCTCCACCCTTGCCACAATTACTTTAGTTCCTGAAGAGAATGTATTGTCAATTATTCTTCCTGTTTTAACATTCTTGAGTTTTGTTCTTACAAATGCCGGTCCTTTTCCGGGTTTTACATGTTGAAACTGTACAATAGTATATAGATCATTGTTATATTCAATGACCAATCCATTCCTGAAATCCGAGGTAGTAGCCATAAAATTAATAATTATTTACTGATTCATTTTATTTCTTTTTAATCTCCAGGGGATATTTTAGACCTTCGTAGTCTATCATATCTACCATAAATGATCCCACAAAGATATCAAAACGAATCTTAACAGGTAAATAATTTTTATCATCTGAGAACCAGAAGGAAACATCCTGTTCGGTTTTAAAAAGTCTTCCTGTTTCGGTTACCGGATTAAATTTATGACATCTGATCCTGCCAGCTTTTGTTTTTATCTCTTCAACTCCCATGTATATCATTTTTATGGGGTAGAGTTCATCGGTAAACCATGTTGTCACAGTTATCGTCTCACCTATTTTAACAGTATCGAGTCCGGGGAAAATACGGTTACGGTACCAGTAAAAACATGACAGGATATCGTGTATTCCCTGTGGGGCAATATGCACACCTGTAAGATCACTTGTAAGTATTGCAGAATCCTTTCTGGTCTTATGATCGAAAACCACCTCGTTATATCTCCTGTACCTGCCTTCACTTATATTCCTCACGGCTAATACAGGCAGCTCAGTTTTTGGATCAATATAGCTTTCATAAACATCTAACACCTTAAAGATGACATCAGCCAGACCTGTTGTTCTTCCTACCAGTACCGAATGCCAAACCTCTTTCCCGTTCAAAGTTTCGTGTCTCAGTTCCATGGAGGCAACGCCACCGGTAATTAATCCATAATGAATAATATATGATATGCGTTCATCAGGCTGATAGGATTTAACCTGGCTATTGGCAGTTGTTAATAAGACTAAATAAAACCCGATTATAAGGACTATTTTTCTCATAGTATTTAATCAAAGGCAATTAACGGGCCGATATCTTCCCGGTAATGTTTTTTACAGGTTTGGTTGCAATAAAATCCTTCAGATAAAAGGGTTCAAAATATGCCACATCTTCAAATCGCTGGCCTTTAAAAGCTTTGTAAGCAGGTTCTGCCATATATGAAGCGGATATTCTGAAATCTTCGTCAAAGACTACATTTTCGCGTTTTATCACTTTACTGCATTTTTCTGTACCATCACCAAAGAAAAATATCCTGGATGTTACAGGTATGTTGCTGAACGATTTTTTATCCATTATTTCCGCACGGATACTTTTAATGATTGAGCCATTAATATCATATATTGAATGATAGACCTCCATTCTGCGTGCATCAATAAGCGGGCAAAACAAATCAGATTCTTTAAATCTTTTTTGTAAAGATATAAAGCCATTAAAAAGTGAAAATGTAGTATCTATCGCTATAAGTGGTATTGAGGCTCCGTAGGCTATTCCTTTTGCTACAGAAACACCTATTCGCAGGCCGGTATATGATCCGGGTCCTTTGCTGACAGCCACGGCATCAAGATCAGCAGTTTTTAATCTCGCCTCTTTAAGCAACTCATCAATAAAAACAGTGAGCAGGGTGGCATGTGATCTGCTCTGTTCACTCTCTTTCAGTGATATTACTTTTCCTTTGTTGCATAATGCAACAGAACATGTTGAGGTAGCGCTTTCGAGGCAGATTATCATATAATTAACTGAATGACTTCAGCTTAATCCTCTTCGTAAAGGTCATCTCTTGGGACGACATCTACCAGAGTACTGTCGGAAAGTTTTTTACTAATGACACTAAATGGTGCGGTAATAACTTTGGCACTGTCTTCAATACCATTTAGGATCTCGATATAGCTGTTATCCTGTATTCCTGTTTTGACATCTCTGGCAAAGGCATACTCGCCGTCGGTAGTAAAGACAAGCGTACGTATTTCTTCTTCTGCAGCGGTTGTAGCAATTAAGGTTGTATCGGTACGGGTTGTTACCGACTGAATCGGAACAGTCAGGATTCCTTCTTTTGATTCAGTCTCGATATCAACTGTTGTTGACATACCGGGCCGGAAGGGATTATTACCATCTTCCTCCAGGTGTTGATATGATTCAGGAAGAATAAGGATCTTGACATCAAAGTTGGTTACCTGATCAGCAGATACACCGGTTATTATGGCTGAATTAGCTATTTCAGTGACCACTCCTTTGAATTTCTCATCAAGATAAGCATCAACTTCAATGATTGCAGTATCACCCATACTAACCCTGACAATATCATTTTCGTTCACCTCTACCTGTGCTTCCATCCGTGAAAGGTCGGCAATACGCAGTATCTCGGTTCCTGCCATAAGGTTTGTTCCTGCCACTCTTTCTCCAAGTTCAACCAGAAGCATTGATACAGTGCCTGACATTGGGGCATAGATAGATGTTTTAATAAGATTTTCGTTGGCCTCTTTAAGTGAAGCTTCAGCACTGGTTATAGAGAATTTAGCCGCATCCACTTCAGCTTTTGCAACGTTGTACGAAGCTTCTGCCTGCTCATATTCCGAATTGGAGATGGTTTGCTTCTGGTACAACTGCTTTGTTCTGTTAAAGGATAATTCCGACTGTCTGAACTGTGCTTCGACCTGTGCCAGACGGGCCCTGGCTGAGCTTAGTGCTGCAGCGGTACGGTCGCGCTGTGAAATATAGACATCCGGTTTGATCCTGAGAAGGAGCATACCGGCTTCAACATCATCACCCTCTTTAACATTCAATTCAACAATCTCCCCCGACACATCAGGAGTGATCTTTACCTCTTTCTCGGGTTGTATTCTGCCATTGGCAGTGATCGTTTCGGTTATCGCCCTTCTTTCAGAATATTCAATTGCTACTTTAACAGTAACAGCCTTGCCGAACCAACCGGCCTTTTTCCCTATTACAGCAAAAATTAAAAGAACTGCGACAACAATAATCAGTATCTTAAGTGTTTTATTGCTTTTCATTATATTGTTTCTTATTAAATTGATTTATTGGTTTAAGTTAAGTGGCAGACCTTTGTAAAAATCAAGGACTTTTGTCTTAAAGATGAATTCATACTTTGCCTGCGACATATCAGATTGTGCATTTAAAAGCTGTGTTTTGGCTGCATTATAATCAACCGGAGTGATCATTCCAACATCAAATTTCTGCTCGGTATATCTGAATGATTCTTCCATTGATGCTACTGCCTTAATGCTGGCACCGTATTTTTTAAGTGCTGCCACAGCATCGGCGAAGGCCTGCTGAATGGTCTTATACAGGTTTTTCTTTTCACTTTCAAGGGCATAGCGATAATTATCAATACTGATTTTTGAATTGGCAATATTCGTGTTTACCTGCCAGCCGTTAAGTATAGGGATATTAAGTGAGAATCCCACACCATAATTAATGTTATCATTAAGTTGTTCAGAAAAGGTATATGTTTCAAGCGGGTCGCTGGGTTTTAGTGCAACATCGGAATATCGTGTACTGAATGAGTGGGTCATTGACAACCTTGGACTCCTGCCTCCTTTTGCAATTTTAAGGTCAATTTCACTGGCATTCAGGTTCAGTTCGGCACTTTTTATTTCTGGTCTTAGTCCTTGTGCCTGTTCAAAGATCTCGTCAATATTTCCTGTTATAACTGTATTAGTATCAATAGATATCTGTGGTACTGTGATCCGAAATCCTTCAGGAGTTTCAAGTTCGAGCATCTGGGTAAGGGTAAGGTATGAAATATCGAGCTGGTTACTAAGATTAATAAGCTGCAACTCTTCGCTTGCTGCCTGAGCCTCTATCTGAAGGAGGTTGCCTTTGGCCACACTGCCGGCTTCAAACATTTTCTTTGTCTTTTCAATTTGTTGCCGGGTTATCTGAAGCTGGTTATCGGTGGTTGTAACCAATTCTCTATTAAGCAATATCTGGAGATATGCGAGGGCTATATTGAGAGATATGTTATCCTTGATACTTTGGAGATCCTGCTCGCTTGCCATGAGCTGATACTTGTTTTTGCGGATCGTATTATAGTTCTGGAGACCATTGAACAAGTTCAGGCTACCTCCTGCATAAAAGCTATTCGATTGAATATTCTGGTTGTCGGTGAACTCATATGTTGTTTCGTCAAGTGCCCGGCCAAATGAATAATTATGAGTAGCCTGCCCGTTAATAGTAGGAAGCAGATTCAGTTTCGATTGTTCAAGAGTGTTCTCCTGATACATAGTCTGAAGAACCTGTTGCTTGATCTGAATATTATTGTCAATGGCATACTGAACACACTCCTGAAGAGTCCATAGTTTTTCCTGTGAATAGATACTGTTTGCGGACCAGGAAAAAATTACTAAAAGAAGAGATATGTAGATCAAAAACTTTTTCATTTCTATTTAACTTGATTTATCAGGATATTTAGGAATACTTTTAAGAAATACGTGATCAAAACAGAGATGTTGCATAAATTATATAGTAATATCAGTACAGTTTTCTTTTTAAAATTGGCTTACGAAGATAATTATTATCTTAATATGAGTAAAGAATTAGCAAATATTAACTTTTTTTAAACGGTTGAAAACTGGGATAAACGCCGTAATTGTTATCAAATATTTTTGCCTCTAAAGCGAAAATAATTATCTTGTGCGGCTTATTAATACACAATTCATTATGTTACATTATACAGAATTAGGACTAATAAATTCAAGGGAGTTGTTTAAGGGTGCCGTGAAGGGTGGATATGCTATTCCCGCATTCAATTTCAATAACCTTGAACAGTTGCAGGCAATTATCAGTGCCTGTGTTGAGACCAGGTCTCCGGTAATCCTCCAGGTATCAAAGGGTGCACGTAAATATGCCAACCAGACTTTACTGCAATACCTTGCCAAGGGTGCTGTTGAATATTCCAAAGAACTTGGCTATGCAATTCCCATTGTATTACATCTCGATCATGGTGATTCATTCGAGACATGCAAATCGTGTATAGAAACAGGTTTTTCATCAGTGATGATCGATGGTTCGCATCTTCCTTATGATGAGAACGTCAGCGAGACAAAGAAGGTTGTTGAGTATGCTCATCAGTTCGATGTTACTGTTGAAGGAGAATTGGGTGTGCTTGCAGGTATAGAGGATGAAGTGTCATCTGAACACTCATCATATACAAGACCCGAAGAGGTTGAAGACTTTGTGAAAAAGACAGGTGTTGATTCACTGGCTATTTCCATTGGTACTTCGCATGGTGCTTTCAAGTTTAAGGTAAAGCCGGGCGAGCTTCCTCCCCCTCTGAGGTTTGATATTCTTGAAGAGTGTGAAAAACGTATTCCCGGTTTCCCGATCGTTCTTCATGGAGCCTCATCAGTACCGCAGGATATAGTAGCTGAGATAAACAAATACGGAGGAAAGATGGAGAATGCTGCAGGTGTCTCTGAAGATCAGCTGAGGAAAGCTGCAAAATCAGCAGTATGTAAGATAAACATCGACAGTGACGGCCGCCTGGCAGTTACTGCTGCTATACGAAAAGTCTTTGTTGAAGAACCCGGAGAATTTGATCCACGTAAATATCTTGGTCCTGCCCGTGACAAGCTAAGAGAGCTTTATAAGCATAAGGTTATAAATGTGCTGGGGAGTGCCGGGAAGGCGTGACCCCCTCATACCCCCTCTCCCGCTGAAGCGGGATCTCCCCCTGAAGGGGGAGAGAGACCCCCCCTGGTGCTTTGCACCATCTCCCCCTGAGGGGGAGAGAGACCCCTAGTGGAATGGTCAATAGACTTGTTGATACTATAGGTTTCTTCCCCCCTTCAGGGGGGAATCAAAGGGGGGTGTATAAAGTTGTCAATATCCTATTGATAAGATAATCAGCC
>CAZOZU010000020.1:0-5334 GCA_964584355.1 uncultured Rikenellaceae bacterium | reverse complement strand
GGCTCGGGCTGGTTTTTTCTGTTAAAAACTGTTATATCCGGTGTTTCGACGGTATGAACAGTTTTTTTAATTTAGTCTGATATTCAGGAAACAAACACAATTGAGGCATTCGGTTTATAAGGAGGAACGGTTAAAGAGAACCAACAGACTTTCGGTGATGCTGAACAACAGGGAGATGAAAGCTCTGGGTATGTACTGCAGCCGTTACAGAATAAAGAACAAGTCGGAATTCTTCAGAGAGACAGTAATGAAATATATCCTTAGAAGATTCGAAGAAGAACACCCTACGTTATGGGAAGAATCCGAACCCACACTTTTCAACCGGAATGTACCCTGAAAAACTACATATTGACATAACAAAAAGAAGTCCCTGGGTTCTTCTTGAAGAGGGACGGGTTTTTATTATGGGGAGATCTATAATTGAAAATCCGGGACACTTTTTTGACCCGGTTCACACCTGGATTGCTTCTTATGCGAAAAACCGGGAAGGAAAAACCAGGATAGACCTGGGATTTGAGTATATCAACACCGGTTCAATAAAATGGCTTTACCTGCTTATCAGGGAATTAGCCGAGATGTGTAAAATGCCCCAGAACATCACTATAACATGGTATTATGAAAATGGAGATGAAGACATGAAAGAACTTGGTTTTATTATCAAGTCTCTTTTAAGGTGTCCTTTTTCCGTAGTCGTTGTAAAGAACATGAATGAAGATCTTTACAGGAGCATGTTATCGAATCCGGTCTGACACATCTTTTAATTGCAGGCTCAGTATCTGAGGGCTGCCACAATCAAAAATTTTTATAATTTTGCACCGAAATACAATTACTATTGACCCATGGTGTAATTGGCAACACGTCAGATTTTGGTTCTGAAGAGTCCAGGTTCGAAACCTGGTGGGTCAACAAAAAAGCCGCTCTGAGCGATGCCGAAGAGCGGTTTTTTTGTCTTGCAGTCCTTTAATTTTGGTGCTTCAGGTATAATATTTAACTCCATGAAATATTTTTGCATTTGGCTTCCTAAAGGTTTAACTTTGATAATGAAATAAATAGACCTCTGATGCCAAGCATTATTGAAGGATATTCATATATTTTTTTATAAACTGCCACCAATAAAAAGAATGGGAGAAGAGGTGAAAGGGAGAAGAGGAGAATCGAGATTTAATCAAATAAAGATTGCACGATTTTAAATAACTTTATCACACTGAACAACAATCATAACCATGCCCAGCCTAATTCACGGATACGAATACGACATCTTCATCAGCTACCGTCAGAAAGACAATAAGCATGACGGCTGGGTAACTGAATTTGTTGACAATCTGAAGGGAGAACTTGAATCAACATTCAAGGAAGAAATAAGCGTTTATTTCGATATCAACCCACACGATGGATTGCTGGAAACACACGATGTGGATGAATCCCTGAAAGATAAGTTAAAATGTCTTGTCTTTATTCCAATAATTTCAAGAACCTATTGTGATCCAAAATCATTTGCATGGGAACATGAATTAAAGGCATTTGTTGAACAGGCTTCACAGGATAAATATGGACTGAAGGTAAAGTTGCCCAATGGAAATGTGGCAAGCAGAATTTTGCCTGTACAGATACATGATCTGGATAAGGAGGATATTTCTATGTGTGAATCTGTCACAGGAAGTGTGCTAAGAGGAATAGAATTTATTTATAAAGAGGCAGGTGTAAACAAACCACTTACTGACGATGATGATGAAAAGAAAAATCTGAATGGCACAAAATATAAAATACAGATTAACAAGGTAGCCAATGCTATTAAAGAGGTCATTACAGCAATAAAACAGTATAATCCGCAAAAAGAGGAGATGCCACAGGAAATTATTAAACCAATGCCAGCTTCTTCTAAAAAGAAAAAAACAGGACTTATTGTAGGTTCAGTTATTGCATTAGCAGTGATTATTCTTGGAATCCTGTTTATTCCCAAGCTGTTTAAACCAGCCGAAGAACTTGAAAAGTCTATAGCTGTATTGCCATTTATCGATGATAGTCCTGATGAGAATAATGCTCATATCATAAATGGCCTTATGGATGAAATACTGATAAAACTTCAGAAGATCAAAGATTTTAATGTTATATCCAGAAACTCAGTTGAACAGTACCGTGGTGAAAACAGACCATCAACTACTGAAATTGCCAGAAAACTGGATGTGAATTACATTGTTGAAGGCAGCGGACAAAAATATGGGAAAAATATACGACTTCGAGTTCAGTTAATCGTAATTTCAAAAAGAAAAGAAAAGCATCTCTGGGGTGACGTATATGAAAAGAAAATTACCAAGCCTGAAGACTATTTTGATATTCAGAGCGATGTTGCAGTATCAATCGCAGAAAAACTCAATGCTGTATTAACACCTGAAGAAAAACAGACCATTGAAAAAATCCCCACAACTAATCTTGAAGCATATGATTTAATACTTAAGGCTTTAAACAATATCGATTCTACTTTTGCCATGGATATAGAACCAACCCTGGGATTAACTCTAAAAGCAATAGAATTGGATCCATCTTATGCGTATGCGTATGCCCTTGCTGGATTTGCGACTTTAATATCTGGAATATGGGTAGGTACAAGGAGTATATCTTCTGCTATTGTTGATTCCTATGATTATTTCATAAAGGCACTTGAGCTGGATCCGGATAATAGTAATGCTCATTTTGGAATGGGGCTTATTAATCAGTGGGGGAAATGGGATTATATCAAAGCTGAAAACGAGTATTTAAAGTCTATTGAAAGTGGGCCAAATTATCTGGAAGAAAATTGGTGCTATGGTGCAATTAGTGAATTCTATTATAGGATGAATCAAATGGATAAAGCACTTCTATTTGAAAAGATGAGAAGTGATATTAAAGAGGTCTCATATTATTCTATAATTAATAAATGCTTAAATGGCCAAAAAGAGGAAGCACAGATTCTGTTAAATAAAATCTCTTCAGAAATGGTAAAAGAAGGTTCATTTCTATCATTGGCAGATTATTATTATTGGATGGAGAAATATGATTCTGCCAGATATTGCTATGAATCGGCGATTAATTCAAATGATCCGCTTATGTCCGTTCCTAGAAGTAAAGCTCGTTTAGCTCTATCATATTTTAAAACAAATAATTCCTCTAAAGCAAAAGTCATAGTAAGCCAATTAAAAAACCTAAGTATGGAGGCAGGAGCCGGTAGCCCAGATTTCTTCCTCGGTGTTTATTATAGTGGAATCGGACAAACAGACTCTGCCTTTTACTGGCTTGAGAAAGCGTATAAAAACAGAAGTCCTGAATTTCATACTTTAAAAATTAATCCAAAATTTAATTCACTAAATAATGATCCCCGATATTGGGATCTTTACGAAAGAACAGGGCATAAAGCATATGATGATTACCTGGCAAGTAAAAAGAATAATTAACTATGTGATAGCAGATGCAGGCAAAGAGGAGTATTTCATAAAGCAAAATTTAATATAAATGTTCAGGTGCTGCCTGTTAATTCAAATGATCTAATCCTTTAATTCTTTCTTTATTTCCATTACAGAATCAAGAAGGGCGCCCTGTTCCTTCTGCCAGTCTTTTCTTGATATGGTAAACGCAAAGACAACTAGCGCAATGAAAAAGACTACCCAGATGATGATGATCATTTCAATATTCCGGGTATACCTCGAAAGCCTGCTGATAAATATGAAACCACCTCCTGTTCCCAGCATCAGCAACAGCGGGATAACTGTAAGCCAGTCATATAACCTCATGAATGTCAGTCTTTTCTCTGTTTCCTCAAGAAAATTCACCAATGGCAGAGAATAGAGCGAATTCTTGATCATCCTCGACTTTGAGTATAAATATGCTGCTCCGAGTGCCAGACCCGTGCAGACAAGTGTCAATCCGATATTGGTATAAAGTTCATCTTTTCTCAGGGCAGCCACATATATCACAGCGATCACAAAGTCGATGAGTGCGAAATACATTGCCTTTTTTTTCCGCATTGTCAAATTTTCCCTTATCCTGTCCATTAAGGATGCATACTGATCTTCTCCTCTTCCGGCTTTGTCAGTCATAGGATTCATTTTAATCTTCTTAAAGTCATCTAGTTCCATAACTCTTCTCCCATTCTTCTTTTATCTGGTTCTTAATCCTGTGGATTCGTGTTCTGACATTTACATCTGTTAGTCCTGTAACTGAAACTATATCAGCCGATTTCATATCTTCAAGATAGAGGGAAACCAGCGTCCTGTCGACTGCAGAGAGCTTCTGCATGAAATTGTGGAAGAACTTAAGCTTCTCCTCCTCTTCAGGATCTTTGTCGCTTTCATCAAAAAGATTTTCTCTCAGGTCCCGGAACTGTTCAGATTCGATCCTGATTGTCCCGTTCCTCCTATTCCTGAACGATGTCAGACATACATTGATAGCAATTCTCGAAATCCAGGTGGAAAGTGCGGATTCACCTCTGAATATGTCAATGTTAAGCCATACTTTCAACAGGATATCCTGACCGGCATCATTAGCTTCCTCCTTGTTTCCGAAGTAGTTGAAGTATATCTGGTAGATCTTCCCGTAGTTTTCCTCAACAACCTTTCTGAGATCTTTTTCCTTCATCAATAATACTGTTTCAGATATTAGATGTATGAATTCTTGTATTGTTGCATCAGATACCTGATTTTATAAAAGAAAGATATAAAAAAGAGACCTATAAAGGCCATATGTAGTAAATCTTAACAATATATCACAATACGTTTAGGAAATATATATATTAAAATTACTTACCGGAATTATTTCAGAAAATCATTGAAATAACCGCTTATCTTTTCAAAAAGGTGAACCCTTGTTTTCCCGGTCATATTATGGCCCGAGCCGGGATAGACGAAATAATCAATCTGCCTGCCCTGTTTAATACATTCATCGAGAAACCCGAGACTATTCTGCCATACGACAACAGGATCGCTGGTGCCGTGTATTATTAAAAGCCTGCCTTTGAGGTTGCCTGCATAATTCAGCAGAGATGACTTTTTATATCCTTCGGGATTTTCCATCGGCGTATCCATATAACGCTCTCCATACATCACCTCGTACCATTTCCAGTCAATTACAGGTCCTCCGGCACAGGCAACTTTAAAAACACCGGGATTGCGAAGTATCAGCGAAACAGTCATGAAGCCTCCATAACTCCAGCCATCGACACCTATCCGGGCTGTATCAACGTAATCAAACGTCTTAAGATATTGTATTCCGGCCATTTGGTCCTCAATTTCTTTTTCACCAGCCTGCCGGTGAATGATACTCTCGAACTCAAATCCCCTGTTAGCAGAGCCGCGGTTGTCAAGA
>CAZOZU010000019.1:0-12719 GCA_964584355.1 uncultured Rikenellaceae bacterium | reverse complement strand
GACCATACAAATCCTGGTATCCTCGATAGCTGTTACCGAATATGTGTAATGGATACTTTCAAAGAAGGAAAGGAGTCCAATATATGAAGGAGGTCTCATCAGGTAAAGTATAATGTTATGGCCATTAATTCCTTCGATGTACAATTTGGCTGTTCCTTCCACCAGGTATATTGCGTGACTTACGTTGTCTCCCTGCTTACATATTTTTTCATGCTTCCTGAATTGTGCCTGTATAGCTCCTGCTCCTGTAAATGATTTTCCGGTTAATATTGCTGCTTCATAAATATCACATTTATGATTGCACTTATCACAAAATACTTTTCTTGTCAGTCTCATTTTTTAAATGCTGGTATTGATAAGCAATAATAATTCAGCGGAAAGGGATCGGAAATATTTATCATAATAGCTAAGATACAGGCATATAAAACAATAATGCATCAAATATAGTTGATTTCATTGGTTGTTCAAAATCAATGATACATTGCAAGTTTTTAGGTAGTACATCATATTTTAAAATCAATAATTTAGCTTGCTTCAAATAGATAACAATTTTAAAATATGGAACCAACCGATCAGTACAATTTCAACATCTTCAGACCCAGGAACCTGCATGGAAAGAAGAACAGGAATGTTATTTTTTCAATGCTTGTGATATGGGTAGTGGCAGTTTTTGGATTCCAGTTCCTGTTATGGGGAATTGAAAAACCAACTCCAGAAGAATCTCTTTTAATGTTTGAATCAACATGGCCGCAAGCTGTTGAGGGGACTTTATCTCCTGATAATTATCAGACATTGCTTTTATCTCTTGTTCATGTAAGTGGAAAAAATACTGTAAAAGCAGAAGAACAGGGTATTATTTCAGAGGCAATTGCTTCTTTAATTATAGGCATTATGCCTGATAGTATACAACCTGATGTTCTGGAGCTCATTGCAGGTAAAGAGGAATTAAAATCAACACTTGCCGATATTAAGGACCAGGAGTATCTCGACCTTAAAGAACAGATTGCTGGTATTGAAAGTGACCTTAAACAGGTTACTGAGCCATTCTCCGGCTTTAGCTCAGAGTCACTGGAATCGATGTTGCTTATCAGTAGTTTGAAAAAAGGAAATCCTAAACCTCTGTCTGATACGACTTTCAATGATCTGCCTCAGATAATGAGATTATATCTGATCCATAATCAGTCAGTACTTACTGATACGAAATTTCTAGGATTTCCATTCCACTATTTTTATACAGCAGTATTTCTTCTGATTATGTTTATTGTGCTTTGTATTATATATAATATTTTGATAGAGTGGCGATTAAAGAAGCAGGGTGTTATAGAATAGCTAAAAAATGAAAATTACTAAACATGAAAAAAACTTATTTGATACTTTTTCTTTTATTTTCTGCGATTACCTCTTTAAATGCAGAGAGTCTGACTCAACTTGAAGGGAGTTTTAAAACCATTCCAGCGATAATACTTATAGCTGTTCTGTTAACATTTGTCCTTGTTGGTGTCTTTTTCAGAGCCAAGGATCCTGCAGATTATTATGCTGCCGGCAGAAAAATATCCAGGGTTGGTTCCGGAATGGCGATTGCCTCGAACTGGATGAGCGCTGCTTCTGTACTCGGAATGGCCGGAATGATGTACGGATTTGGATATAATGGGCTTGCCTATGTTGTCGGATGGACCGGTGGCTACGTTTTATTATTGATTCTTATGGCTGCCCAGATCAGGAAGTATGGTAAATATACTGCCCCGGATTTTATCGGCGACAGGTATTATTCAAGAGATCTTCGTATAGCAAGTGCAATTTTTACAATACTGATTTCCTTTGCCTATTGTGTGGGACAGTTTGGAGGTATAGGGCTGATGTTTAAATGGATCTTAGGCTTCAATTATGCCTGGGCCGTTATAATAGGATCTTCTGTTGTATTACTTTATACTCTCATTTCCGGGATGATTGGGGTGACAAAAAATATGCAGGTTCAATATGTGATTATTGTAATATCATTCGTAATACCTGTTTTTATTATGGCATTTAAATTTGATTACTTCTGGCTTCTTCCACAGATTGGGTATGGAGCAGCAGTAACTGATATTGTCCAGGGTATTCCGGCTCCGAATATTTCAGATGGGCTTGCATTGGTTAATGCATACGGGCATGATCTTGCAATTGTACCCAGTCCTGAATTTGCCATGCCCTGGGATCCTTCCACCGGAACTACCTTCTTTCAGTGGATAGCAATTTGTTTTTCACTTATGGTTGGTACGGCAGGTTTGCCACATGTAATACAAAGATTCTATGTAGTACCGAAAGTTACAGATGCAAGATGGTCGGTTGTGTGGGGTCTGTTTTTTATCTGTATTGTCTACTGGACCGCACCTGCATATTCTGCCTTCGGAAAGTTACTCTCTTCCAATCCTGATGTGGGATTTCTGGCAAAAGATGCAATTGTTGTTTATACAGCACAACTTGGTGGTATAAACACACTTATTGTTGGTCTCCTGGCTGCAGGAGCTATATCAGCGGCATTTTCAACTGTTTCAGGACTCCTGGTGGCAGGTGCCTCGGCATTTTCTCACGATCTGTATGTAAGGGTTATAAATCCTGATTCCACACCAAAAAAACAATTAAAGATTGCACGAATAGGTACAGTTATCATGGCGGTGATGGTAACAGTTGTGGCACTGCTCAGACTAGGACTTATTGCACAGCTTGTGTCAGTGGCTTTTTCTATGGCAGCCTGTACTATCTTTCCTTTGTTTTTACTTGGGATCTGGTGGAGCGGTTCAAACAAAGCCGGAGCCAAAGCCGGTCTTTTTACCGGTACTGTTGTTACGGTAATAGCACTGACCTATTTTATCGTTGGTCTCAGCGGAGGATCTCTTCCCGGGCAGGAGTTTGTTTCATACTGGCTTAATGTATGGTATTTTGCCTGGATAGGGGCACCTCTTGCAGTCCTGGCTAATATAATTGTATCTTTATTGACAAAACCGACACCACTTGAAATTAAAAAGTTCCTGGCCGAACAGGTACACAATTGATATAGTTGAAAGAACTTTTTAAAATTACCAGAGGGACAAAGGTGATACTTTCGATCACCTTTGCCGTTTCTGCATTAACGATCATTTTTGCAGTAATTTATTATCGCACGGTTAACCGATCAGAAGATCCACGTATATATAATGCAAGAAAATTGCTGGCATTATTTGACAGCAAAGGAAATACCCTGAGTTATGTTGAGGCATTTAATTATCTTGATTCAGCATTTATAGCATTCGATACATTGCCGGACTATAAATACTCATTCGAAAAGGGAATTGTATATAATAACAAATGTAGTGTTCTTTTAATGAAGGCATTATATGACAGTACAATATCGGAGAATGAAAAATCAACATTACTGAGTTTATCTTTAAGATATTGTGATAGCAGCATTACAGTATATAAAGGATGGATAAAGGAATGGGAGGAATTATCAGAAAAGGAGATACGGGAGAAAATAATCCCATTGATGAGTAAGAACCCGGAAATATTCAGTGGATTGAATTTTGATAAGATATCGAACCGTCGTGTAAGAAACCTGGTGACTGCCCAGATTGAGACACCCAGAAGGTTATCGGTAAGTTTTACCAACAAGGGAACTATATTCAGGCATATGATGCTGCCGGATTCAGCCCTTTATTATTACCAGAATGCCTTGTCCTTATGGAAGGAGAACAGAACAGCAGAAAGTAACCTGAGTGTCCTGATGGGAGGAGAACCGGTCAAACCTAACATTATTGAATCACTCTTTCCCCCGGACAAGAATAAAAAATAATGTATATTTATATGTATATCATATTGATATGACAGATTAACTTATTAATTTTTAAACTCCAGTTATATGAAGAGATCTATTTTTCTTATCATTTTCCTAATGGCTGCATTAGTGAGGATTCTGCCTCAGGATGCTGATAACTCATGGGGAATAAAATTTACAGGATTTATTAAGAATGACATATTCTATGATACAAGGCAGTCGAGTGCTTCAAACGGACTTCGTGAAGGTCATTTCTATCTCTACCCTGATAATTCATTGTTAGATAATAACGGAAATGACATCAATGCAAATCCATCACTTCATTTTCTAAGTATACAAACCAGGATCAGAGGTAATGTTACCGGTCCTGATGCATTTGGAGCCAAAACTTCAGGGGCAATTGAGGCTGAATTCTTCGGTACAAGTGAAGCTGATCTCAACGGATTCAGATTACGACATGCCTATGTTATACTTGACTGGCCGACAACATCAATTTTATCTGGCCAGTACTGGCATCCGCTGTTTATAACCGAGAGTTATCCGGGAACAATAAGTTTTAATACCGGAGCTCCCTTTACCCCTTTCAGCAGGAATCCCCAGGTGAGGTTAACACAATTATTGGGTAATGTAAGTATTTCCCTGACAGCATACGGACAACGGGATTTTACTTCACCGGGCCCAAATGGAAACAGTAACAGATATCTCAGGAATAGTGGATTGCCAGGATTAAATTTACAATCGCGGGTACCTGTAGCTGATTTTCTTACAGCGTGGTTTGGAATCGACTATAAGAGGATAAGACCCCAACTCAGAACTAATTTTTATTACGAAACCGACACAAAAGTGGGAAGCATTGTTGCTTTTGGTAATATAAAGATTAAAACAACACCTCTGAATATATCTTTAATGGGAATCTATGGTCAGAATCCATGCGACCTGATGATGATAGGAGGGTATGGAGTTGTCTCAGAAGATCCGTTCACTCTGATCAGAACATATACTACATTAAATACAGGCAGTTTCTGGATCGATATCGGGACAAACAGCCAGAATACCTCATTCGGTTTATTTGCCGGGATGACCAGGAATCTGGGCGCCGGCGAAAATATAATGGGGGATATTTACGGTAGGGGGAATGATATCGATTATATTTACAGAGTATCTCCGCGTGTTACCATTACACAGGGTAAATTAAGTTTTGCAGGAGAGGTGGAATTTACCTCAGCAGCATATGGAATACTACAGCTCGACGGTAAAGTGACGGATAGTCAGGCTATAAATAACCTGAGACTGCTGTTAAGTACTATTTACAGGTTTTAAATAGACTCGTTATAAAAATCGTTACCTGATTTTAATAACAGATTATTTACGGTATCTAATGACTGTGAAATCAGATACTTGGTGCTGCTGCCAGTATTTTTGTAATCAACAATATTATCGGGTTCTTTATCTTCTGTGATGCATATTGCCTGATGATAAAGACGAACGGATGATAAACTTTTCCATGCCCGTAGAGCATCTTTTAGTAAATTTATGTCAAACGTATTTACCGAGTAGAGTTCAATAATTCTTTCAGGTGTTGAAAGGGCTTTAAGCTGATGCCTCAAAGCATATAGCCGGATAACCCCTGTTAGGGGAAGGAGTATCTTTTTTATATCAGATTTATCTGATGATAACAGACTTTTTGAAGGAGCGAATGTCTTTAACGCATTCGTCAGATGATGAAAATAAATATCATTGGTTTTAAGGTCATTTTGCAGAAAATTCCTGATCTCATCTGCAAGGGAAGGATCTCCAAAGCAACATCTGAAGTCGAAAAATATACTTACTTCAAGTAATTCATCAGGCCCGGGATTTTTAATCCATTTGGTAAAATATTCTTTCCATTTGCTTAGAGGTTGACACCATTCGGGATTCCCTGCCATATTACCCCCCTTACATTCCCGGTATCCTATTTCCTTCAGAATCACATTAACTTTTTTACCTAATTCCCTGAAATAATCATAAGCACTTTTTAATTCCTTTCCCTTGATATCTTCGAAAATAATGGCATTATCCTGGTCGGTTGATAATGATGGTTCATGTCTTCCGGAACTGCCTGTAAGGATAAATGAGAACCGGCATGGAGGTGCCCCTGATTCTTCGACACAGATAGAAAGAGTTTTTTTACATATTTCATCGGTTATAAGAGAAAGGAAAAGAGATACTGTATAAGGATCAGCATTCCCAAGGATCATTGATACTGCCAGTTTCCGGCTTCTCAGGAAACATTTCTTTAAAGCTGTTACTGAAGTACTTTTATTTATCTCAGAGATAATAATCCCGGGTGTAGCAAAAAATGATTCTATAAGTTCAGATGCTGTTATGATTCCTTTTATGGAATTATCTGACGAAGAAATGATAATACATTTTCCCGGGTTGTTATATATTTTATTGAAGGCAATTGAAATAGCAGCTTCCTGGTCCATGAACAGAGGAGGTGAATGCATCCATCTGAATATTTCTGTCTGGGGTGAACCACCTTCAGCCAGCCTGAGCCCGATGGTGTATGAATCGATTGTACCCATTGGCTCCCCTTTTTTGTTTGTAATTATCAGGGCATGAATACCGGATTCTTTTATTAGTGAGGCAGCCCTGGCAACAGATAAGTTTTCAGGACATATAACAGGTTGGCGCATAATAGAACTTACCGGAGCATCCATAATAAACGAAGCACTGTAATTACCTGAATCAGTCAAATGATTTTCATATATGTCAGCAGATGAACATAATGGTTCTATTGTTCCCTCGTACCAGGTTCCTTCATCAGCAGATTCGATAATATTTACATTTACCAGTGCCCAGAACAATTCTCCCTGTTTGTTTTTAAGTTTTACTGCCTTCCCGCTAACTTGTTCCTTCCCGACAAGGGCATTAAAGAATTCCTTCAGTTGAACAGAATCTGTAAAAAAGGAATCAATAGAATATGGGAGAAGCTCCTGTAATGTATTGAATCCAAGCAGCTTCAAGGTAAAACCTGATGCATAAATGAATTTATTTTTACGGCCATATGTTATTCTGAAAAATCCTGTTGAGATATTAGCAAGTAGTTTATGATCAGGAGAAAATATAGATGATACTATTTTCGGCTTTACGGGTCTGATAACAACAAGAACTGCATTTTGATCTCCCAGCATTATCCTGGAAAAATCACAATAAGCATTAATACACTTTCCGTTTTTTGATTTCAGGCTTCCTTCATAATACCTTCTTGCCGTAAGCTCAGCGTACAGTTCATCCGGATAATTATAATCCCTTAGCCAGTCTTCAACGAAAATAGCCTGTATTGAAATATTTAGAAGTTCGAATTCAGTATAATCAAGCCATGACAACAATGTAAGGTTAGCCTGTAAGCCGCCCGAAGACCATATTAACACACCCTCCGAAGCAGCTTCAGCAAGTGTCCGGTATAACTCTTTCGATTTATGAAGCTCCTTCTCAGCGAGATCTCTTTTCTTTTCAATTTTATGACCCTGCCTTGCAATGAGGCTCAGCAGGATAACAATAACTGACCCTATTATAGCTGAAATAAGGAGTGCACGTAATTCTAATCTTCTTATTTCAGAACGAACATCATCAATATAAATTCCTGTTCCGATTAACCAGCCCCATGGTTCATATATTCTAACATAAGATAACTTTGGAACAATCCGGGTTGAATCATCATTCCATTGCCACATATATTCAACATAACTTTCACCGGTTTCGGAGGCAGCATTGACAAATTCCACAAAGATTCTCTTACCCTTTGAATCTCGAAAATCAGTAAGATCTTCTCCAATAAGATCAGGTCTGTAAGGATGTACAAGCATCCTGGGATGCATATCGGTGATCCAGAAATAATCTTTCAGCATCTCCCCATACCGGATAGTATTGATGGCATCTAATGCCCGGGCCTGTGCAGTATCTCTGTTTATTTCCCCTTTATTTTCAATCGCATGAAAGTATTCCAGAACACTATAAGCCGAGGAGGTCATCTCATGAATCAGGATTCTCTTACGATGCATCATTATCTTTTCGAAACCGGGAAGCAGATATAGAAAGATTAACACTGCAAAAAGAATCACTGCCAGCATCGCAGGTAAATCTACTTTTAACAATATGGAGAATCTTTCTTTGATGATTTTCATTTTCCGGTCACTTTGAAATACCAATGTGAATTAAACTTAATCTCCGGGTGGATGTATCATATATAGTAAATCCTGTCTTTCCTTTATCTCCGGAAAGCGGTGGAAGAAGAACGACAACGGAATCATCACCCAGTAAAAAATCACTGTTGGGAAGAGAATGAAATGCTTTGACTGAAAGACCTCGGTTTTTATATGCAAAACCGGCAAAAATACTATGTGAGTGACCTATTAATGATACCCTGACCTTGTTAGAACTCATAAAATCCCAGTGCCTTTTAATCTGGTTATTCCTTTCGACGTATATAGTTGTTGATCCGGTAAAGTCGGGATAAATGTAATGTGAGAATAAAACCGGAATATCTTCTAATTCAGGGATGATATATTCAGGGAGTTGATTTAAATATTCTTTTTCTCTTTCTGACAGATTATTTGGGGCATCATATTCATAAGTCCATACCCTGCCATCAGATAATTTTTTTCTTTCATCCGCTTTTATTGTGAACCAGTTCCCGGGAAATTCAAATCCATTCGACCATGAAGGTAACCGCGAAACAGAATTAAGATCATGGTTTCCGGCTACAACCCATCGGCAATTCGATCCAATAAGCTCAACACATGATTTTGCACAGCGTTTTATTGAGATATCATAAAATCTTGTGTCAAAACCCACAATATCACCAAGACATGATATCTCATCACATTTATGCTTTTCTGCCGCTTTAAGGGTTTCCTCAAGTACCCTTACATTTTCATGAATATCTGTTATTATCCCAATTTTCATACAATCTTCAGTAAAAAGAAGCGGTAATCATACTAAAGTTAACTATAATTTTTTATCCTGAGTCTCTTTAACCCTCTCAAATCATTTTGGATTAAATAAAATTTGTTTAGTATCTAAACAATTCTTAATTTTGTTTAGCATCTAAACAAAATTACCATGAATAACGGATTACAATCTTTAGTTGACCAGTTTCTCGGGATCCTTCATCTCTATTCTGTCATCTCACGGCGGCCGGTTGACTACGGAACCGGAGACCTGCTCTATTTTACTGAAATACATACTATTACTATTTTGGGCAAGAACAGGGAGATGAATATGACACGTCTTGCAGAAAAAATGGGTGTTACACGAGGGGCAATTTCCCAGACAATCAGAAAGCTAGTAAATAAAAACCTTGTGGTGAAGCTAAATACCAACAATAAGAAGGAGTTTAACCTGAGGCTCACTGAAAAGGGACAGATTGCATATAGGGGACAGATGTCATTTCAGAGAGAGATCTTCACATTTGCAGAAACCCTTTATGAAAAAGGATCAGTGCGTGACAGGGAGATGGTGAAACGGCTTTTTGAGGCAATAATTTACGATATGAAACAGAGATTGAAAATCCAGGAGGAATCAAAAAAGCAAGAATCATGAAAACCAGAATATACCTGATTGTAATATTATTAATTCCATCATTACTGAAAGGGCAACCAGTACTGGATAATTATATCAGTTATGGTCTTGAAAACAATCTTGCCCTGAAACAAAAAGAATCAGATTATGAAAAAAGTCTGGAGGCATTGAAGGAGGCACGTGGATTATTTTATCCGGGTATAAGTTTTAATGCACGATATACTATCTCAGAGGGAGGACGTGTCATTGATATTCCGATAGGCGACCTTCTGAATCCGGTTTATGCCACACTGAACAGTCTACTCTCAACAAACCTCTTCCCGGTGATCGACAACCAGCGGGTAAAATTCCTGCGTCCTACTGAGCATGAAACAAAAGTGCGGGTTGTACAGCCCCTCTTCAACACGGATATTTATTACAATTCCAGAATCAGAAAGGAGATGACAATTATCGGGGAGATGGATGTTGATCAGTATAGAAGGGAACTGACATCCGAAATAAAAAAGGCATATTATAATTCGGTTATGGCCGATGCTATACTTAATATGCTTAACGACACCCGCAAATTACTTGTGGAGAATGTCAGGATTAACAGGAAGCTCATAAATAATGATAAGGTAACTGCTGATTATCTGTATCGTTCAGAGGCTGAGCTCAACAAATTTGACCAGGAACTTCAAAATGCAAGGAAGAACAGGGAAATAGCCTTTGCTTATTTTAATTTTTTATTAAACAAGCCATTAACAGATACCATAATTATTCAGTATCCGGCTCAATTTCCATTACTGTCGGAATTGACAGAAAACTATACATCAACAGCACTTGAGAACAGGGAAGAGATCAGGAAACTTGAAAATTATGAAAAGATATCAGGATTTCAGGTAAAGATGAACCAGACTCAAAAACTGCCCGATCTTTATGCAGTTGCTGACTACGGATTTCAAGGTGAGGAATATGAATTCAACAGGGAGCAGGACTACATGCAGGCATCTGCAGTTCTTACCTGGAACATTTTTGAGGGCTTTACAAATAAAGCCCGGATACGTCAGGCAATAATCCAGAAGGAAATGGCTGAAACACAGCTTGAAGAGGCAAAAAAACAGATTGAACTGCAGGTTATAGGTGCAGTAAGTGAATTATCAGCTGCAGATAAAGGAATAGTGGCAGCAGAGAGTCAGCTGAAAAATGCCCGTGAGGGTTACAGGATCGTGGAGAAAAAATATGGTGAAGGGCAGGCCAGCCTTATCGAATATATTGACGCAAGGACCAGTATGACACAGGCTGAGGAAAACCTTATCATTTCCAAATTTCAGTACCTGTCGGCTTATGCTGAATTTGAGAAAATAACTGCAATAGATATAACAAAATAATTATTTCAATATGAAGAAAATAGCGTTGTTAATATTCTTTTCAGTATTGTTATCTGCAGGATGCAGACATACTGTTGAGATAAGTCCAAAGGAAGAAATTACAAGAGTAAGGGTTGTTAAAATTACTCCGGATTCTACATCTGTTGCCATCCATTCAAACGGTATTCTGACTTCTGCCGAGGAATTGAAGCTCTCCTTCAAAACAGGGGGTATTGTGGCCAGGGTTAGTGTAAAGGAGGGAGACAAAGCAAAGAAAGGAGAAGTCCTTGCAGAGCTTAATTTATCTGAAATAAGGGCCAATGTTGATCTTGCCAGAAGCGGATATGAAAAAACGCTTCGTGACTGGACCCGTGCAAAGAACCTTTATAACGATACTGTTGCCACCCTGGAGCAGTATCAGAATGCAACAACAGCTCTTAATGTTGCAAAATCAAACCTCGAAATTGCAACTTTCAACCTCAATCATTCCACTATCAAAGCTCCCGCCGATGGACTTGTACTCAAACAGCTTGTAAAAGAAAACGAACTTGTTGCGGCAGGTTATCCGGTATTTCTTTTTGGTACAAAAGGAAAATTCTGGAAGGTAAAATCAGGTATTTCCGACAGGGATATAGTAAAAATCAATCCCGGCGACTCAGCAGTAGTTGTTTTTGATGCATGGCCCGGGATTAAATTTCAGGCCTTTATTGACCAGGTAAGCGAGATGGCCGATCCAATGACCGGAACCTATGAAACAGAATTGAGCCTTGACGGTATGGATTACAGGCTTGCATCAGGTTTCGTTGCGGGTGTCGATATTTTCCCGGCACGTAAACAACATCTTACAATAGTCCCTGTTGGTGCTGTCGTTGAAGCAGAAGGGGAAAGAGGTTTTATATATTATGTTACAGACTCCGGCACAGTTAATAAAGCAGAGGTCGATATTGTGACAATTTCCGGTTCCGATGTGGCAGTAGAAAGTATCCCTGAAGGAATCAGTGAAATAATAACCGATGGAGCTGCCTATGTTAAAGAGGGAATGAAGGTGGAGGTTGTAAAATGAAAATATCTGAATTATCGGTTAAGAATTACCAGTTCACCATAGTTGTCTTTCTGTTTTTGGTTTCGCTGGGGATCTATTCCTATTTAAAGATACCGCAGGCTGCAGATCCTGAATTTCCGGTTACTATTTTCCCTGTGATCGCAGTTTATCCTGGTGCTTCACCTGCTGATATTGAGGAGCTTGTGGTTAACAGACTGGAAAAAAGCATCAAAGAACTTGAGGATATTGACAGGCTGACAAGCGAGATAGAAGAGGATGT
This sequence comes from uncultured Rikenellaceae bacterium, assembly GCA_964584355.1. GTDB lineage: Bacteria > Bacteroidota > Bacteroidia > Bacteroidales > VadinHA17 > LD21. Next base: position 693 of record CAZOZU010000019.1, on the reverse strand, counting down.
TGCGATTATCGTTATAGAGTTTTCTCCTGAGACCGATCCGGATATGAAATTTGATGACCTGCAGCGTCAGATAAATTTGGTGAGATCCTCGTTACCTGAAGATCTTTACAGTGTTGAGGCTTTAAAGATACAGGCAGGTAATACAAATATTGTACAGGCTGCTATTGTATCCGAGACAGCAGAATATTCAGAACTTGGAAAACTGGCCGAGGATCTTAAGGATGAGATATCAGCTCTCCCGGGAATAAAAAAGGCAGAGGCAGTTGCTTATCCTGAACAGGAACTAAGGGTCGAAATAGATCTTCCCAGGATGGCAAAAATGAATGTTACTGTTAACCAGGTACTGAATGCTATACAGAGTGAAAATGCAAACATACCGGGTGGAACAATTGATATAGGTTCGAAGAAATTCAACATTAAAACAAGTGGCAGTTATGAAAATATTGAGGATGTACAGAGAACTATAGTCGGGGCAGCACAGGGCCGGGTTGTTTATCTGAAGGATGTTGCCGATATCAGCTGGCAGTATGAGGATATGAAATATTATGGAAGATATAACAGAGCAAAGGCAGCTTTCATAATTGCAAACATGAAAAGGGGGCAGAATATCCACAGGATGCGAAATTCAATTTATGATATTTTTGATTCATTTGAGAATAAACTACCTGTAGGGATCACCCTTGAGAGAGGTTT
>CAZOZU010000018.1:0-12910 GCA_964584355.1 uncultured Rikenellaceae bacterium | reverse complement strand
ATAGCAAAGATGCTGAATGGCAGGGGAAAAGTTATAGCTGGCGATCTGCAGGAGGGAATGCTTGAGAAAATAAAAGGGAGAATCAGTGGTACAATTCTGGAAAACCTTATTGAATTGCATAAATGTGAAGCTGACAAAATAGGATTAAAATCCAAAGTTGATTTTATCCTGGCTGTTTATGTTGTCCATGAAATAAAAGATCATGACAAACTCTTTGAAGAAATGAAGGCAATGTTAAATCCTGATGGCAAAATATTAATTGTTGAACCTTCATTTCATGTTTCAGGCAAGAACTTCAATGATATGGTTGAAAAAATCCTGAAGGCTGGTTTCGAAGTAAACCAGGCACCCAGGATACTATTCAGTCATACAATAATTGCTACTGATCCTTTCTGTTATTGAGGATCAGCAGCAAAAATTATTACAGTAGGCTGTGATTATTTAAGAGCTTCAATATCTATATCCTGGTGTGTTGTTTTTCTGCTTTCCACTCTGACATCCTCTATTATTCCCAATACTTCCCCGAATTCATTTTCGTATAATGTTGTTACTACCAGGTCATAATTACCGGCTGCCAGGTAATCAATATGATATACTCCAAGAGTGTCTACCCTGTCGGAACTAACTGAATTAGGGAAACGACTTAGTGTGCTATCAGTAGGTTCGTCAGCCTCTTCAGGTTGGTAAACTCCATCTTCATAAGCATACACTACAATACCGGTCTCATTGGGAATATTTGTCACATTGCCATGTATCGCACCCGCCTGATTATCAACAACAAGCCTGATTACCGGCCTTAAAATATAACGCGGTGTAGCTGAACCGGTTTTATGTACAGATTTTCTTACATTAAAATCGGCGGTTATCTCAACAGTCCCATTTACTGGCACCCTGAAATTACCGACACCTTTGAATCCTGATTCAGAACCACTGGGCACAAATAACGGGTGTGTGCTTCCGTCTGTAAATTCAATGTAGCAACCAGGATTTACAGGTTTTGGTATTCCCAGTTCAGGCGCATCAAGTATGAATCTTACCTGCGTATAATTACCTGCTTCAAGTTCAAGATTACCAAGAAGATCTGTTTCACCTCTTGTAAGATCAAGAAGGTTGAATTTTTGTGGTCCCTCATAGCCTTCCATAACCATCCAGTCATCATCACTTGTATGAATCTGAATCTCATTAATGGTGATGAAGACCCCGATAACAGTGCTGCTGTCAACAGGAGCATCCGTAAGCGACAATACAAGAGTGCCTGATCCGGATTCTTTTTCACAGGAGGAAAGAAATAATGGTAGCAAAACAACTGCCAGAATAATTAACATCTTTTTCATGATTTGAGAATTTTATTTGTTTTAATAATCTTAGTCATATCAACAAATGTATGACCCCGAAGATGAACAAATCATGAATTTTTTCTTTAGCATTATAAAAAAGGACCAATTATTATTTATAATTTACTATCTCCTCCAAAGATTTCCTAGTTGAAGCAGATGATGTGGCATCCACATTCTTATCAATATGCCCTATCTGAAGTATTGAAATAACCCTGTAGCCTTCAGGAATTTCAAGTTTTTCTTTCATGTTTGAATTAATATTTTGTACGGGTCCTGTATATATATGTGCCCCAAAACCGAGACCCACTGCGGCTATAAACATATTTTCCGTTGCCAGTGCGCAATCAAAATCACTGTCCGATACAGGTTCATCAGTGAATGTTCTTGCTGTATAGGATGACAAAATTGCATCAACCACACAATTGCCATTAGTTTGTCCTGTCAATATTCCCGTAACAAGGAATAAGACCAGAAAAAGCAACATTAAATTTTTACTCTTCAAAGCAATAATTTTTTAAGTTGGTTAATTTTTACTTCCTCTGTAACGATATTTGAGGATCTGTTTCATCTGATCCTCAATGCCGTCTAATAATTTATGGGCTTCGTCAATATCTATTCTGCCCGTTTTAAGCAGTTCTTCCACTTTTGTCTTTTCATTATTAAGTAGTGTCTGAACCGCCTTTTTTGTAGCTACCTCTATATAAATATCATGATAGAATTTCTTGAAGTTCCTCAGGAATGTTTGTCCGTGTATAATGTTCTGACTTATTTCATCACGCAGGATCTCAATATTAGCATCATCTTCAGGGGTTGATTTTAATTCCTTAAAACTATCTATCAGTTTAAGGTTTTCGTTTTGAGCCTCAGCGAATCCCATACCAAAATCATAACTAAAAACAAGCTTATTATAGTTTAGCTGACGATAAATATAAAATAGCCATTTTACACGCTGTAGTCTGTTTAAGAATTTTGAATTACGCAACATATCCTCGAGATCGCTCCTCTCATCAAGTGGCATGTTCCCGTTACTGTCAAGCATTTCGCTGATTGATTCACTTAGTTTGATTACTGTTTCCGAACTAATAATTCCTTTGTTAAACTGTTCCCAGTAGGTTGCCTTTTCCTTTTCAAGAACCCGTCTTCTGAGTTCCGCCAATTCGTTACTTTCTACTGCCGCTTCGACTTTTACGGTTTTAAAATGTGGCAGGAAGCTTTTTATGATTTCAGTATCTGCATGCTTATAATACCTTTCTGATGATATTTTTTCAAAATCCCCTTGCATCTTTTCTGTTACTGTCTTAAAGGTCTGATTCAGTATTAATGCTTTTGATGGAGCAATTTTTGTGAGGCCTAACTTATTTACAATGAACTTAATTGTGGTAGCATTAATAAGAAGAGTTAGCATTACTATACCGGCTGTCAGGAAAAGGAACTGGTCTTTTATTTCAACAGGTAATATTTCTGTTCCGGCCACAATAAGGGCAAGAGCAAGACCTACAGCTCCTCTTAACGATCCATACCAGGTCACTACCAGATCTTTTAAATTAAGACCATAACCCGATCTCTTCATAAAAGGATAAAGGATAGCCAACATTATTGCTCTGGCTATATGTATGCCTATATAAAGTAATATAAGAACCACAAAATCGCTGCCAGTGAAAGTTACCCTGCTGGCAATTACAACCCCTACAATTATGAATATCAGGGTATTAGCCAGGTATACAGCCAGTTCCCAAAACTCATGCAGGAATTTTACAACCTCCGGACTGATACGGGTTTTTCCCACGCTTGCCATAGTTATACCCAAGCCGAAAATAGCGAGTACTCCTGATACATGTAAGAAATCCTCAGCAATAATAAAAGTGAGATATGCTGAGGCAAGAAGTACTACTATCTCTACCATAGCATCTTTGAAGACTTTCTTTAGCCAGAACATTACAAGCCTTGCCATAATAAGACCAAAGAGAGTTCCTCCAATGGCCACTTTTAAAAAATCAAGAAAAGGATTAAGTTCAGCCGTCTGTCCCGATAATGGAAGATAAAATACCATAAACAGAACGATAGCTGTTCCGTCATTCAGAATTGCTTCCCCGTCTATTAAAGTTGAGAGCTTTTTGCTTGCCCCCATATCCCTCAATATAGCAACTACGGCAACAGGATCGGAAGCTGAAATAAGAGCCCCGAACATAAAAGCAATTGGCCAGGACCATTCAGACAATCCAATATTTAAACCTTTTAATCCCATTACGAAAACAGCTGTGAGTCCTAAGGTTACAATAATACCCGGTCCCGCAAGCAGTGTTGCATTGACAGATGTCTTCCGGAAAGTATGCCAATCCATACCAAATGCTGCCTCAAAGATTAAAGTGGGTAGAAATATGAAGAATATCACATGCGGATCAATGGATCCTGCCCACGAAATTGAATCAAGCATAACGGTAAATACTGATTTTGATGACACATGATATCTTGATATTACACCAAGGATGACTCCTATCACAACCAGCAGTACTGTATAGGGAACAGGCATCTTCTTTAGTAAATGCCTCGTTATTGTCCCGAGTATTAACGCAATTATTATAAAAAGTAATGGCTCCATAATCTTTGTGGTTTTGAGGAATCAAGATAAAAAAAAGATTAAAATATCATATAACAGAATTAAATATTTATCTAATTCCAAATGTTCCCGTTATATCACCTGATCATTCTAATAAATTGTCTGATACTATTATCGTCTGCACCTTTTTCTTCAAGCATTTTAATAAATGCACTTCCAATAACCGCTCCTTCAGCCATTTTACAAGCTTCTTTAAATGAGATATTATCTGAAATACCAAAACCTATCAGTCGCGGATTCCCCAGATTCATCTCCTTAATTTTTTTAAAGTAAGACCTCTGTTCGTCAGAAAATCCTCCCTTAATTCCAGTCGTTGAAGATGATGATACCATGTAAATGAAACCCATACTTATTTTATCAATCATTCTTATTCGCTCAGTACTGGTTTGAGGGGATATCAAAAGGATGTTATGTAAATTATACTTTCTGAATATGATCTGATACTGATCAAGGTAAATCTCCAAAGGCATATCGGGAATAATAACTCCATCAATCTCTATGTTAGAGCATTTTTGACAAAATTTTTCAATCCCATATTTAAAAACAGGATTTATATATCCCATCAAAATCAATGGGATCTGGATTTCTCTGCGAATATCTGCCAACTGTTCAAAAAGCAGGTTCAGACTCATACCATTTAGCAAAGCTTTTACATTACTGTTCTGTATTACCGGACCGTCAGCTAATGGATCTGAAAAAGGCATACCTATTTCAATCATATCAACTCCAGCTTTATTCAGATTATGTAAAATTTCTATTGTTGATCCAATTAATGGGAAACCTGCTGTAAAATATATTGATAGTATATTCTTTTTTTTAGTGAGGAAGAGATTATCAATCCGATTCATTTTATTTCTATTTCTATGTTAATAAATTACCAGTCTAATTGCTTAATATTCTCCATATAGTTCATGTATGCTGCCATATCTTTATCACCTCGACCGGATAAGGTTATAACGACAATATCTTCGGGGCTGAATCTCAGCTTGCCGATGATTGCAAGAGCATGAGCAGGTTCAAGGGCTGGTATAATTCCTTCAAGTCTGGTCAGAAGAAAAGCTGCCTCAAGAGCTTCATCATCTGTTGCGTATTCAAAAGTAACCCTGTGTGATTTATTCAGCCATGCAAACAGGGGACCTATCCCTGGGTAATCAAGTCCTGCAGATATTGAATATGGTTCAATAATCTGACCATCATCATTTTGCATAAGAATCGTCTTACTGCCGTGAATAATCCCCGGAGAACCGATTGCAATGGTTGCAGCTGATTCGCCACTCTCTATTCCTTTCCCTGAAGCTTCCACAGCTATTAATTTTACATCCTCATTATCAAGATAATGATAAAAAGAACCTGCAGCATTGCTGCCCCCACCCACACAAGCAATTAAGTAATCCGGTGCCGAATTTCCTGTGTGCTCAATGAGCTGTGACTTCAATTCTTTACTAATCACCGACTGGAGTCTGGTAACCAGGTCGGGATAAGGATGTGGTCCAACAACAGAACCAATAATGTAATGTGTATTTGTAGGATTATTAATCCAGTCGCGAATAGCTTCGTTAGTAGCATCCTTCAGGGTCATATTCCCACTTGTAACAGTTATCACATCAGCTCCAAGCATCTTCATTCTCAAAACGTTTGGAGTTTGACGTTCAACATCGAGTTTCCCCATATAAATAACACATTTAAGTCCCATAAGTGCACAGACGGTTGCTGTGGCAACTCCATGCTGACCAGCCCCGGTCTCTGCTATAATCCTTGATTTACCAAGTCTTTTGGCTATAAGTATCTGCCCGATAGTATTATTTATCTTATGGGCTCCGGTAAAATCAAGATCCTCTCTCTTTAAATATATATTGGTTTTATAAAATTCAGAAAGGCGACTGGCATAAAATAATGGAGATGGCCTTCCTGCATAATCCCGTAGCAACATGTCGAATTCTTCTCTGAAATCCTGGCTATTAAGAATATTCAGATAATTATTCTCGAGTTCTTTTATATTCCATTGCATCATTTCAGGAATATAGGCACCTCCAAAATCTCCGTAAAATCCCCGATCATCAACACTATATTTCATGTGTATATAATTTATTTTAATGGTCACATGGAACCTCCATGATTTGAATTATATTCATGCTTATTTGTGTTAAAACATGGAGGTTTCATAATTGGTTATTCTTTAATTTCCTTTATAAACTCTTTAATCTTTTTATAGTTCTTTATTCCCGGAGATATTTCAAAATGGCTGTTGATATCTACGGCAAACAGATATTTATGATTAATCTCCTTTACTTGTGAGGCATCCTCAGGTCCGATTCCTCCACTTAGTAAGAATTGTTTATTCAAATTATATTCATTTATTCTTCTCCAGTCGAATTTCAGACCACTCCCACCCTGACTACCAGTTTTGGTATCAAATAAAAAATATTCACAGACCTTAATATATTGTTCAAGTATTTTAAAACTAAAACTGTTGCCTATCCCAAAAGCTTTAATAATTACCAATCCTTTTTTCTTCAGAGAATTACAATATTCAGGAGATTCATTTCCATGAAGCTGGACAATATCCAGCCCATACAGTTTCATAGTATTAATAATTTTTGAAGGTTGTTCGTTCACAAATACACCTGTTTTCAAAATACCGGAAGGTATTTTACAGAAAAGAGATTCTTTTGGTTTATTACCAACATATCGTTTCGATCCCGGGTAAAAAATAAAACCCATAAAGTCAGTCCCCACTTTTGCTGTCTCTATTGTATTCTCCGGATCTGTCAATCCGCATACTTTTACTTTTAGCATTGGTTTAAGAAATTTCTTTAATAAAATCAGCAAATGCTTTAACCGGATTCTGCTTTGTCATAAATATCTCTCCTATAAGGAATCCGTTATATCCGGTTTGTTTTAAATAATCTACCGTTGAAGGAGATGAAATTCCACTTTCAGAAATCTTCAGAAATTGCCCTGGAATATTATCCACCATATTAACCGACACATTTTCATCAACAATAAAAGTCTTAAGATCTCTATTATTAACACCAATAATATCAATGTAATCATTCATTAATTCAAGTTCACCCTTAGAGTGTACTTCAAGTATGACCTCCATTCCCAAAGAATGAGAGAGTGTTGCGAACTTTAAAACCTGATCCTGTGCCAATACAGAAGCAAGAAGCAAAATAACATCTGCTCCAATAGATTTTGATTCAACCACCTGGAATTCATCTATTATAAAATCCTTCCTTAATACTGGTATAGAATTGTGTTCACGAGTACTTTTCAGATCACCGGTGCTGCCTCCAAAGAATTTTTCATCTGTAAGTACCGATAAAGCCGAAGCTCCTAAAAGTTCATATCCCTGTGTCACTTCTACAACCTTAGCATCCGGATTAATTACACCTTTGGAGGGTGACATTCTTTTGAATTCAGCAATTATTCCGGATTTTCCCGGATCCAAAAGATATTTCCTAAGAGAAGTCGTATCACGTGAAAAGAACCTGCTTTTTTCCAGTTCTCTAAACGGAGTTTGCTTAATCAGAGCATCAACTTCTTTTCTTTTATTATTAATAATCTTTTCAAGTATTGTCATGATTGCATATTAATAAGCATTTTAAGCGATTTTAATGCCTTTCCGTTGAAAAGAGAATCTTCAGCTAATTCTTTGCATTCGTCAAGTGATTTTGACGGATAATAACACTTTATTGCAATCTGCGCATTTGCTATAACCACATTATTCTGAGGATCTGTTCCTTTACCTTCAAGAATATTATTAAAAATCTTCGCTGCTTCATTTACTGAATTTCCACCCCGGAGGTCAGATGGTTTATTCACTTCATAATTCAACTTTTCGGGTGAGATGATCTGTTCCACTCCATTATAAATATATTTAAAACTATCAGTTAGAGAGATCTCATCATATCCGTCAAGACTGTATATAATGGTATATTGAATATCAGACATCTGATAGAGATAATTATATAAACGTGCAAGTTCAAGACTATATACCCCTATCATCTGCTTACGTGGAAAAGAAGGATTCACCATAGGACCAAGCATATTAAAGAAGGTTTTTATTTTAAGAGCTTTGCGTATAGGAGCGACAGTTTTCATTGCAGGATTAAACAGTGGAGCATGTAAAAAACATACTCCGCTTTTATCAATCTCCCTCCTTAACTTATCCTGGTTTGAGGAGAATATGTAACCAAAATGTTCAAGAATATTTGATGAACCACAGGCTGAGGTAACAGCATAATTTCCATGCTTGGCCACTTTTATTCCTGCACCTGCAAGTACAAAAGTGGTAAGTGTGGAGATATTTATAGTGTCTTTACCATCTCCCCCTGTGCCACACACATCTATTGTGTCAAAATCCGAAAGATCTATTTTTAAACATAAATTCCGTAAAGCATCCCTGAAACCCGACAATTCCTCAACTGTAATGCTTCTCATCAGATAAACCGTAATAAATGCTGCAATTTCCGATTCAGTATACTTGTTGTTCGCAATGTTGGTCAGAATTTCCTCTGCTTCCTTCCGGTTCAACGTTCTGTTATTAAAGAGATTATTGAGTATCTTCCTCATTTTATGATATCTTTTTGATTTACCATTTAATTACTTCCTTCTATGTGTTATTTAACTTCAAATATTATCCCGGTTATAACTCAACCCAGTTTTTAATAATCTCCGGACCATATTCTGTAAGTACAGATTCAGGATGAAACTGAAGACCCCTAACATCAAAATCCTTATGACTTATTCCCATAATAATGCCATTTTCGTCTTCGCATGTAATTGTAAAACATTCCGGTAGATGCTTTTTTGAAACAACCCATGAGTGGTAACGGCCAGCCATTATAATTGGGGGTATATTTTTAAACAAAGGATCATCAATGGTTTTTATTTTTACCGGTGATGTCATTCCGTGATAAACCGTACTGAGGTTTAGTATTTTCCCATCAAAAGCTTCACAGATAGCCTGGTGACCAAGGCAGATTCCAAGTATGCTCTTAAATGGGGAGTATTTTTTTATTACATCAAGACAAATACCTGATTCTGTTGGAATACCAGGTCCTGGTGAGATCAATATCTTATCAAATTCATTTATTCCCACAGCAGAAATTTCATCATTCCTGTAAACTGCCGGGTATTTACCTGTCAGTTTTTCAATGCAGTGAACCAGATTATAGGTAAATGAATCGTAATTATCAATGACTACAATCTTTTTCATCCTATTCCTCCTGCTATTTCAATTGCTTTCTTCAATGCACCGAGTTTGTTGTTAACTTCGTGTAATTCATTATCCTCATTCGATCCTGCAACAATACCTGCTCCAGCCTGGTAATAAAGAATATTACTTTTACTTAAGAAGGTCCTTATCATAATTGCAAGATTAACTGTTCCTCTCAAATCTATAAATCCTATTGCTCCTCCATAAAAACCACGTCTCTGATTTTCGTATCTGTCAATCAACTGCATAGCCATATGTTTTGGAGCACCCGACAGTGTTCCTGCCGGAAAAGTTGTAGTAATCATATCAGGTATCGAGGATCCTTCCCGAAGCTCACCGGAAACTGATGAAACCAGGTGAATTACATGTGAATAGAACTGAATCTCACGCAGATTTTCAACCTTGACATTTTTAGCATGTCTACTAAGATCGTTACGTGCAAGATCGACCAGCATAATATGCTCTGAGTTTTCTTTCAGGTCATATGATAACCGTTCAGCTGCTATTTTGTCATTATCATCTTCACCAGTCCTCCTGAAGGTACCCGCAATGGGATTAATATAGGCTTTCCTTTTTTCAATTTTCAGATGTGCTTCAGGCGATGAACCAAAAATTTTATAATCCCCGTAATCGAAATAAAAGAGATATGGGGAGGGATTGATTGAACGTAAGGCTCTGTAAACATTAAACTCATCACCTCTGAATTCCTGACTGAACTGCCTGGAAAGTACTACCTGAAATACATCACCCCTGTGACAATGTTCCTTGCCTTTACTTACCATTAACTTATACTGTTTATCCGTAATATTTTTCGTTTCACTGCCAATAGTACGAAACGGGTATATTGCAAAGTTTCTGCTTTTCAGGAGGGTTTCAAGTCTGTCAATTTCACTCGGGCCTCCATTTATCTGGTTTTCAATTATATGTAGTACATTCTGGTAATGATTGATAGCAATAATATATTTATAAAGATCATACCTGACATCATGAATTTTATAATCACAATTATCACCCGGTTTAAATTTTATTTTTTCAAAATATTCAACCGCATCGTATGAAATGTATCCAAACAATCCATTTACCTGTGATTCTGCAACTGATTCTGTTAATATAAATGATTCCATAAATGAATTAAACCTCAGAGTGAAGGTGTGCTGATCAATCAGACTTGTAGCTACGGTTGTCCCATCCGGATAATTCTCAGTTGCTGTTCCGTTATCTATCTCAAATGAAGCTAATGACTTCAGACAGATATAAGAATAACTATTCTCATTACCATGATAATCGGAGCTTTCAAGCAGAAGTGAATTAGGATATACATCTCTTAGCTTCAAATAAATACTCACAGGTGTAATTGTATCTGCCAGTAATCTGAGTGTCCTTGTTGTTATATTGAATCTTTTCATAAGAAAGAGTATTATAATCAAAACGGCCTGTTGTGAGTACAACAGGCCGTTTTTACTATTCTTTTAATTATATACAATTGGCTAAAAGTCTCACATCAATAAGTGAAGTTTAATTAACCACCAGTACCAATTTGTAAAAATTGCTTTCATTTTTCAATCTAATTCAGTACAAAAGTATAAAAAAAATTTGAATTGCCAAATATTTACAATAAATAGCCTGAATGAAATTATAGAACAACCTCGTGGGCGGCTGCATATTTTTACACCAAAGCCACAGTAACATCAATATTTACTCATAATAATAAAAGAATATATTCATATTTAATTGGTTATGAGTTTAATATTGACTTTGCTTTATCATCGAGAGCATCTGTCATAAATGGTATCCCTGTTATAGCTTCAGTTTCCCGGTTTGCAGTTATCAGATCATCTCTGCTAAGTTGAGAGAGATTAAACTTTCTTGCTCCTGCCATAAATTGCTGTAATCCGCAGGCAAGTTTATCTGCATAACCGCACAGAGCAATTGCCCCCAAAGGGATTTTGTCCATCTCATCTATGCCTACTTTGTTCTTAACAGGTTCCCACATAGCGAATATCTCTTCAGGATATTTACCATATTCTGTAACCGAAGGAGGTAGAACATCCCAATGACCATTAAGGTCGGCTTTCTTTTCGGGATGAAATACTCCTTCTATGTTACTTCCAAGAAAACCTGCTATCATAGGAGCTCTTCCAAGACAGATTAACCTTGTATATGGAGAAACTAAAGAAAGAGCTTTAAACAAATGATCTTCACGCGCAAAACCGCCGGCTAATGAAATATCGGGTACTTTTATTCCTCTTTTAGCAAGAATGCTGCAATATTCATAGGTTTTTGCATGTAAAGCCAGAGAAGGTATTCCCCAGTGTTGCATCATATTCCATGGGCTCATTCCTGTTCCACCGCCAGCTCCGTCAATTGTAAGTAAATCAAGTTTTGCATCAGCTGAAAATCTAATAGCCATAGCTAAATTCTCCATACCGTAAGCTCCGGTTTTGAGGCTTATTCTATTAAATCCGATCTTCCTTAGGTTTTCCACGCTTTCAAAAAAACCATCACGTGTCTCCGCCGGTGAATGCTTATCTGTTGCCCCTAACCGGCTATGACGGGCAAATGATATGATAGCCCTGTTATTATATGCTTCAATTACTATCGGGTCCGTCGGATCAGGATCAATAATATATCCGCGATGTTTAAGGAATTGAGCATAATCCAGATCAGTAACCTGAATTTCACCTCCGATATCTTTCGCTCCCTGACCCCATTTAAGTTCAATAATTACTTCATTTCCATATTTTCTGATAATGTACTCTGCAACACCATTCCTTGTATCTTCCACGTTCATCTGGACAATAATGGCCCCATATCCATCATGATACCGTTTAAAATATTCTATCCTTCTTTCCATTTCAGGGGATTCTACGACTTTCCCGTTCTTCAAAACTGATTCTTTGTCGACTCCGACGACATTCTCGCCAATAACGATCGGGAAACCTGCCAATGCGGCTCCTACTGCGAATGATGGCCAATAACGTTCTGCGATAAAGGTCGATCCCAGAGCTCCTGTCATTATCGGAATCTTGCATTTAGTCTTAATTTCATTACCGAATTCCGTCTCAATATCCACATTCGGAAAAACACAATCATCCGGATCATCAGAAAGGTTATTGTTTAGACCAGAAGAACCGTAGGCATAACCCTGTATACGAATTGCATGGTATCCTATTCCGAAAGAAGCAACATTGTCTCCTCCGACTGTTGAATATCCAAACTTACGCGGATAAAGCATTTTTCGTCCTTCCATGCAGGAAAGCCATGTCTCACACTTTCCTTTACAGGCGGAATCACATAATGTACATAAACCTGATTCACAGGGTACACCCCTGTTAACTGCCCCGAGAGCATCATTATTCTTATTTTTATCTAACATAATTTATTTAAATTAATATTTATAATTGATATTATTTATGGTTTCACCAAAAATGATTGAAATATACATTACATTTTCAATAAATAATTAACAAATATATCTAAAAATATAGATATATGTTAATAATATTTAAATGGTACCTTGATTAAATAGCAGATCGCTTATAAATTTGATCCTCTGTTGAAATCACAAATACCGCAAGATCAATGTTCTGCGGGATTTTCCATATAAGGAAATAGTGACATCAGCCCCACATGAGTCTTTATGTATTTTGCTGATTCCTCTGTCAGCTTTACATATCCTAACCATTCATAGGAATTATTAACTTGTTGTAGAGGGATTCATCCTTTAGAAAAATT